>NZ_JANFQH010000022.1:0-1101 GCF_024436295.1 Megasphaera sp. SC8-1
TTTCATTGAAGAAGTAGTAACATTCCATATTTGCAATATATTGCAAGGTGTCGCGATACATGGAGTGTTGAAACCAATCATTGAATACGTAAATAAATACTACGGAATAGCCTAATGGAGAAAACAATTTTTCATATTCTTGTTTCTTGAAATGACAACCAGGCAATTTTTCATCAACGGATCCAGATTCGCTTTGAAACTTTTTTTCAATGATAAACGCCGTTTTTGTTATTTCATTAATGAAACATTCATCAGGAAGCCATTGTTTTGAATTATACTGACGATAATTGATTCCATGAGGTGCTAAAAAGCAAGAATATAAAGCATGTTTGGGAACGGAATAGCCGATGAGAGTCTTTCCTCTACAGACTTCGTAACCGATTGATTTCCGATTTGATGAAATTGGTTTCAATATGAAGTTATGATATTGTAAGGCGTCATTTAACGATGTTGTTTGTTCAAATCTTAAACCATTCATATTGGTTTTTGCGCCTCCACCATGGGTGTTTGGAATACGAGTCATAATAAAAACTCCTTTCGTGAATAAATTTTAAATTGACTTTTTAGTCATTTAATATGGATCTTTATTATACTCAATTTTTGAGGCACTTTTGACTTTCTAATGAATTTTTAATGATCTTTGCGTGAATTTTTATGATATTCTCATTTTCACCTCGTACATTTATGATGATAAAAGTTTATTTGAGGTGATAAAATGAAATGGCAGCCAGATGATTTTACATTGGAAATGACATCGGTATGGTCTTTTCCGCAACGAGGAAAATGGGCTACGCATGATGGCAAATATCGTGGAAATTGGTCTCCTTACATCCCACGCAATTTAATCCTTCGATATTCTGGCGAAGGGGATAGGACTTTAGACTGCTTTGTAGGTGGGGGAACGACCTTAGTGGAAGCTAAATTGTTAAATCGGAATTGCATTGGCATTGATATAAATGAAAAGGCGCTAGAACGTTGTCGCGAGAAATGTAATTTTTCATGTCCTAATATGGGGAAAATTTATTTGAAACAAGGGGATGCGCGGAATCTTCATTTTATAAAAGATGAATCGATTGATTTTATTTGTACTCACCCTCCGTA
>NZ_JANFQH010000023.1:0-214825 GCF_024436295.1 Megasphaera sp. SC8-1
CCTCCGTATGCAAATATTATTCAGTATAGTCAGGCTATAGAACAAGATTTGTCTCGATTGGATGTGGACCTATTTTTAGAGGAAATGAAGAAAGTAGTTTGCGAATGTTATCGTGTTCTGAAAAAAGGGAAATTTTGTGCGATCTTAATGGGGGATATTCGGAAAAAGGGACACGTTATTCCATTGAGTTTTTTTGTTATGGATTTATTTTTACAGCAAGGATTTTCTTTAAAAGAAATGATTATAAAAGAACAGCATAATTGTAAAGCAACTGGTTTTTGGAAGACGAATAGTGTAAAGTATAATTTTTTGCTATTAGCACATGAACATTTATTCGTATTTCACAAAATTAGTTGAAAGATAGGAGGGCTGTTGGTACAATAATATGAGTAATAATTTTAAGATTGAGGTAAAATAATGACAGAATTTAAAATGAGCCCTTTTGTAAAATGGGCAGGTGGTAAAGGACAGCTGTTGGATACTTTGATTGCAAAACTTCCGGCACATTATGGGCGATATTATGAGCCTTTTGTAGGGGGAGGTGCTTTTTTATTAGGTTTATCTCCTAAACAGGCGGCTATTAACGATACCAATAGTGTTTTAATCAATATTTACCGGCAGTTGAAAAAAAACGAAAATGAAGTGATTGAACTGCTGAAAGATTTAGATTCTGTCCTTTGTGATAAAGAGCGGTATTACCAATTACGAGCGAAATATAATGAAAAAATTGCGCAAGGCTGTACTTTGGATACAGAAGTAGCTGCACTCATGATTTGGCTGAATAAGCATTGTTTTAATGGATTGTATCGGGTTAACAAAAAAGGGCTGTTTAATGTACCTTGGAATCGAAGGGAAAAAGGAAATTCATTTGATGAAAACAATTTGCAGGCTATAGGACAGTATCTCCGGGAAAATGATGTACTCATTTGTAATGAAGATTTTGAAGCTTTCTGCACCCAAGTTCAGACGGGTGATTTTGTCTATTTTGACAGTCCTTATGTACCCGTTACAGAGACGGCTAATTTTACTGATTATACAGCTGATGGATTTACCTTGGCCGACCATCAGCGATTGGCGAATTTATTTGATGTATTGAATGACCGAGGTGCTTTTATTATGTTATCCAATAATGATACCCCATTAGTTTATGAATTATATGGGCATAAAGGGTATAGAATACAGTCTGTTGATGTCAAAAGACTGATTAACCGTAATGCAAAGAAGCGGACGGGAAAAGAGGTCATTATTACAAATTACTGACGGAGGAAAAATGGATAAGCTATTTAAAGGACAACATATTATACCGTCTTATGAAACGGAAGATGCTATGCTGGTTTTTGGGGATACTTTTCAAGTTTTAGATAAAATGAAATCTCAATCTATTGATTTAATTTTTGCCGATCCGCCCTACTTTTTATCAAATGGTGGGTTTACTTGTTCCGGAGGAAAACAAGTTTCTGTCAATAAAGGAGATTGGGATGCTGCTGACGGCTGGTCTGCAAAGCACCGATTCAATCGGCGGTGGCTTCATCGCTGTCATCGTATTTTAAAACCAAATGGCAGTATTTGGATTAGTGGTACGCTGCATAATATTTTTTCTATTGGCATGGCTTTGGAGCAAGAAGGGTTTAAAATTATCAATAATATTACTTGGCAAAAGACTAACCCGCCGCCGAACCTGGCTTGTCGTTGTTTTACTCATTCGACAGAAACGATTATTTGGGCTAAATTAAATGATAAGAAGGCAAAACAAACCTTTCATTATGACTTGATGAAAGCGGAAAATGGTGGAAAGCAAATGAAGGATGTTTGGACTACTTCGCTCACTCCACCATCCGAAAAAACGGAAGGCAGGCATCCGACGCAAAAACCATTATTTATCTTGGAAAGAATTATTAAAGCTTCTTCTAATGCTGGCGATATTGTGTTGGACCCATTTTGCGGATCTTCGACGACGGGCGTGGCAGCACAAAAATTAGGAAGAAAATATATTGGCATTGATAGTAATGACGGATATATTGACTTATCTATAAGGAGATTAAAAAAATGTGCAAACGAAACTTTAAAGATTGGCTGAAGACCATGAGAAAATCAATAAATCAGTATAATTACTATATAGATTTTCCTAAAATATATAAAAACGTTGAGGAAAAGAAAGTTGAGCTTCATATTCTCAATGCCCTAGTAGGCAGCAAGAATATAAAAGAAGAATTTGTTGATATCTTGCATCGTTATCCTGAAGTACTGGAATGTATTCCTATCATTTTAGCAGTACGAGCTAATGAAATTTATGCGCAAGATGAGAACGGTGCTTTTACCTATAATTTTCATAAAATGAATCAGTCTATTGAGCAATATGTCTATTTTATGGAAAAGACAGGGCTGTTTGATTTGATTGCCAATCATATTATTAATAATTTGTATGATTATTGTCTTGGTGTTGAAACGGGATTGGATACGAATGGAAGAAAAAATCGCGGTGGCGATCAAATGGAAGATCTTGTTGAACGCTATATTCAGCATACAGGCGTAGAGTATTATAAAGAAATGTATTTGTCAGATGTGGAAGAAAAATGGAGTGTTGATTTATCGGCAATTTCAGCGCAGGGAACGACGACAAAACGTTGGGATTTTGTTGTGAAAACGCAAAATATGATATATGTTATTGAAACTAATTTCTATACATCAGGAGGCTCTAAATTAAATGAAACGAGCCGGAGTTATAAGATGATTGCAGAAGAATCTAAAGATATAACGGATGTAAAATTTGTTTGGATTACTGATGGTGGAGGATGGAAAAGCGCAGCTCGTAATTTAGAAGAAACTTTTCAGGTTATGGATACGCTATACAATATTGCGGATATGGAAAATGGTACTTTAGAAAAGCTATTTTCGATTTAAGCTGATGCACCAGTAGGATTATTTTCCACGAGCCGCGGGTCACTCGAGGCGATGTCGTTAATTTGAATCCGAGGCAGCCTGCGAACTTCCTAAACGCCCCCTAACAATCTTATCGCTAATGTGATATAATTAACCATTACGGATAATAGTATCTCATTAGCGATTTTTTTGAAGGAGGATTTTTTGGATGCGGCCTTTTGTTCATTTGCATGTTCATACTCAGTACAGTTTATTCGACGGCTTGTGCAAGATTCCCGACATGGTGAAGCGGGCTAAGGAGTTGAACATGCCGGCTGTGGCGATTACGGATCATGGCAATATGTACGGCGTCATTTATCTGTATAAAGAAGCCGTAGCCCAAGGCATCAAGCCGATTCTGGGGTGTGAAGTGTATATGACCCGGGGCAGCCGGTTTGAAAAGAAGACCAAGGAACGGCTTTGCCATCTGATTTTGCTGGCCAAGGACAATAAGGGCTATCATAATCTCATCAAAATCGTGTCCAAAGGCTTCGTCGATGGGGAAAATAATTATCACAAGCCCCGCGTCGACTATGATCTGCTCGAACAGTATCATGAAGGGATTATCGCTATGAGTGCCTGCATCGAAGGCCACATCCAGCAGGATATCCTCAATCATAATGAAGAAGGGGCCAAGCGGACGCTGGATCGCCTGGTCTCTATTTTCGGCAAGAATGACTTTTATTTGGAAGTCCAGAATCACGGGATTCCCGAGGAAAAAGTCGTCCGCACGGTATTCAAGCGCTGGTCCCAGGAGTACGGTCTGAAGCTGGTGGCGACCAATGATTACCATTACATCGACCCCAGTGACGCAGCGGCACAGGAAGTCAAGCTCTGTATTTCTACGGGCAGTACCCTCGATGACCCGTCGCATTTCCGTTTCTATAATAATGAGTTTTATATGAAGAGCGGCGACGAAATGGCGGACCTCTTTGCCGATATGCCCGAAGCCCTGGATACGACGCTGGAAATCGCCGATAAATGCAACGTCGAAATCTCCTTTGATGAACGCCATCTGCCGCAGTTCCCGGTACCGGAAGGGGAAACGGATTCGTCGTATTTGCGCAAGCTCTGCGAGCAGGCCCTGCCGGAAAAATACGACCCCATTACAGCGGAAGTCCGCCAGCGCCTGGACTATGAATTAGGCGTCATCGACACCATGGGGTTCCCGTCATACTTCCTCATCGTCTGGGATTACGTCAAATATGCCCGCGACCATGAAATCCCCGTCGGCCCTGGCCGTGGTTCGGCTGCCGGGTCCGTCGTCGCCTATTTGCTGGGCATTACCGGACTGGACCCGCTCAAGTACGACCTCCTCTTCGAACGCTTCCTCAATCCGGAACGCGTCACCATGCCGGATATCGACATGGATTTCTGCTATGAAAACCGGGGCCGCGTCATCGACTACGTTACCCGGAAGTATGGCGTCGACCACGTATCGCAGATCATCACCTTCGGGACACTGGCGGCAAAGGCTGTCTTGCGCGATGTCGGCCGCGTCCTCGATATCCCCTTGAGTGAAGTGAACCGCATCGTCAAGCTGGTCCCCAATGAATTGGGCATGACCCTCGACAAGGCCTTGAAGATGAGCAAGGAATTTCGCGAGGAATATGAACATAACGCTACGGTCCACCGCCTCGTCGATTTTGGCAAATCCCTGGAAGGCCTGGTCCGCCATTCGTCGACTCACGCCGCAGGTGTCGTCATCTCGGCGGCGCCTGTCGATGACTACGTGCCGGTCCAACATTCCAAGGAAGGCGACTTGACGACACAGTATGAAAAGGACCTCGTCGAAGAACTGGGCCTGCTCAAGATGGACTTCCTGGGGCTGCGGACGCTGACCGTTATCGGTGATGCCGTCAAGATGATTAAAAAAGACCACGGCATCGACCTGGATATCAATGCCATCCCCCTGGATGACCCGGCAACGTGCCAGCTCCTGACCGAAGGCGACACGGCCGGCGTCTTCCAGATGGAATCATCGGGCATTACCAACCTGGTCAAGGAACTGGCACCGAAGCATTTCGAAGACATGATCCCCCTCGTCGCCTTGTATCGTCCGGGGCCTTTGGGCAGCGGCATGGTCGATGACTTCATCAAAGGCAGTCACGGGGAAAAGAAGGTCACCTACCTGCACCCGCTGCTGGAGCCAATCTTGAAAGATACGTATGGTGTCATCCTCTATCAGGAACAGGTCATGCAGATCGCCTCGGTCATGGGGGGCTTTTCCCTGGGCCAGGCTGATTTGCTGCGCCGCGCCATGGGCAAGAAGAAAGAATCCATCCTGGTCGCCCAGCGGGCGAATTTCCTGGCAGGGACGCGGAAGAATGAGATTCCCGACGACATTGCCAACAAGGTCTTCGACCTCATGGTCTATTTTGCCGGCTATGGGTTCAATAAATCCCACTCTGCCGCCTATGCTTACGTAGCCTGGCAGACGGCGTACCTCAAGGCCCATTACCGGCCGGAATTCATGGCGGCGACCATGACCAGCATGATCAACGATGTCAGTAAAATCAGTTACTACGTCGCCGAATGTCGCCGTCACGGCGTCCAGGTCCTGTCGCCGGATGTCAATGCCAGCGTATCTATGTTCTCCGTTCAGGACGGGGCCATCCGCTTCGGCCTGTCTGGCGTCAAGAGCGTCGGCGGCAATGCCATCGACGCCATCGTCAAGGCCCGCGAAGCAGGCGGCCCATTTACGTCGCTCGGCGATTTTTGCAGCCGCGTCGATTACCATATCGTCAACAAGCGGGCGCTGGAAAGCTTGATCAAATGCGGCGCTATGGATTCTTTTGGCAAAAAGCGGTCCCAGCTCATGGCCGTCATCGACCAGGCTATCGCCATGGGTTCTTTGAGCCAGAAAGATTATGCGTCGGGACAAATGGGGCTTTTCGATGATGAAGAAACGGTCATGACGGAACTGGAATATCCTGATATCGACGAATATCCCATTGAAATGCGCCTGGCTATGGAAAAAGAATACGATGGCTTCTATTTTAGCGGCCATCCCCTCAATAAATATAAGGATATCATGAAGAAATTGACGCCTTTGTCCGTCCTCTATGGGGACGACGGACGCCAATATGATGGCAAGCTGATGAATGTCGGCGGCTTGATTACGGCTAAGAAACAGGTCATGACCAAGCGCAATGAACAAATGGCCATCATTACCGTGGAAGACTTCACTCATACCGTGTCGGTCGTCGTCTTTCCCAAGACCTATGCCCGTTATCAGCAGGCTGTTGCCGTCGATATGGCCGTCGCCATCCGCGGCCGGGCCGACATCAACGACGACAGTATCCAGATCCTGGCAGAAGAAGTGAAGCCGCTGGACCAGGAAAAGGGAGAACCCGTGCAGCCGGCAGCCGTTTCCTCTTCGGCAGCCCGTCAGGCCGGTGACTACTGGCATCCCGGCATGGGTGCGAAACTGTTCATCAAGATTCCGGCTCACCTGGAACGGACCGACTTGGCCGGCCGCATCGGCCAGGTCCTGGAACAGCATCCGGGACCGGTCAAGGTCTATTTTCACCTCATGGGAAGCCGCAAGACGATTTTGACCAATGAAAAATATTGGGTAGAAACGACAGAAGATTTGCGGCAAACGCTGCAGGCCATGCTGGAACCGCGGTCCCTCGTCGTGCAGTGAGACGTATGAAGGCTTCTGTCATCATGCAAGGTCCCTTTGCTTCACAGTTTGTAGTATGGAGTTTACTACAAACTACAAACTGCAAACTTAATACTCAAAAAGAGGCTGTCTTAACGCGACAGCCTCTTTTTGTCATTTCCCCGGGTCAGCCATGATCTTAGCCAGGACGACGCGGTATCTATCGTTGTATTTTCTCATAGAATCGTTGATGTCCCGGCGGATGCGGGCGATGCTTTCGACGTTATATTCTGCCGGCGGGATGTGGATGTCACAGATGACATTGAGCCGGGCGTGGCCTGACGTGATGCGCAGGTGGTCCGTATGATAGCGGGGATATTTTTCGTGGACGATCTGGTCCAAAACGCGTCGGACGGCGTTGATTTGGTGGATGTCCGTGCAGAGCGGGTCCATATGGATGTTGACTTCCATGTGGTACTTGTCCTGCAATTCGTCTTCCAGGACGTCCAAGGCGGCGTGGACTTCGACCAGGTCGGCTTTATCCGGGACTTCGGCGTGAATCGAGCCGAACATGCGGCCCGGGCCGTAGTCGTGGATGCGGATGTCGTGGACGCCGACGACGTGGGGACATTTCAAAGCCATGGCTACGATGCCCCGGACGAGTTCCGGATCCGGCGCCTTTCCCAGGAGGATGTTGATGACGTCTTTGGCAATGCCGTAGCCGGCGTACATGATCATCAAGCCGATAGCCGTGCCGGCAGCGGCATCGATGGGCAGGGTCGTGAATTGTTGGGCAATGGTAGCAACCAGGACGCCCGTCGTGGCGATGGCATCGGTAATGCTGTCAGCAGCTGTTGCGTCATTGACGCCGGAATTGATTTTCTTGCCGATATAGCGGTTATAAAGGCACATCCAGACTTTGACGGCGATAGAGATGACGAGGACACCGATGCTCCAATAGGAAAATTCCATATCTTCCGGTTCAAAGAATTTTTCAATCGACGTTTCACAGAGCTTGTAGCCGACGACGAGGATGATGATGGAAATGGTAAGCGATGCCAGATATTCGAAGCGGCCATGGCCGAAGGGATGTTCTTTGTCTGGCGGCCGGTTGCTCAGCTTGGCGCTGATGATGGAGATGAATGACGAGCCCATATCGGTCAGGTTGTTGAAGGCATCGGATAAGATACCGATGCTGTTGCTCATCATGCCGACGAGAAATTTGCTGACAAAGAGGAATAAGTTGCAGAGAATACCTAAGATACCGCCGAGGATGCTGTATTGTTCACGGACGTGTTTATCGTCTGTGTCTTCATAGTTCTTGATGAAGCGGCGGATAATAAATTCAATCATATAAAGTCACCCAGCTTTCTGATTCCCTCCATTATAGCAGAGATATCAAGAGATACAAGATATAACGAGAAAGAAAATGAGAATAACTGGATTGCTAAAAAGTCATGATACTATCGAAAATGGGAATAGTTATTGAGTATTTTGCCTTGAAGAATTGCAATTCCGTGATTTTTCTATATAATAGAAAGGAAACTTAGAAAATAATAAGTTTGTAAATTATATGTTGAGGAGGATGTATGAATATACGAGAATTACTTATTTTTGATATGGATGGGACCATGTTTGACACGGAGCCTATTTCTTATCGTTGTTGGCGGGACGTGTCAGCCCGATATGGATTCAATCTGGACCGACAGGTGTTCGACCACATGCTTGGCCGTGATAATCGGCGCATCCGGGCTATCTGTGACGATGCTTTTGGGCCGTCCTATCCCTATGATGTCATTTGTCGGGAAAAAGTGGCCTTGCAGCTGGACTATTACCGTACTCATGATATCCCTGTCAAACCGGGGCTGCTCCAGGTCCTGCACTATGCCAGGGAAGCAGGGATGGCCTGCGCCGTCGCCTCGTCGTCACCGCGGGCATTGATTGAATATTTATTAGATAAAACAGGCGTGGCCTCCTTATTTTCCGTTGTCCAGAGCGGGGAAGAGGCAGCCCATGGCAAGCCGGCTCCCGATGTGTTCCTCATGGTTTGCGACAAGGCCCTCGTTGAACCGTCCCGGGCTTTGGTGTTGGAAGACTCCGAAAATGGTATCCTTGCCGCCCATGCGGCGGGAATCACGTCTATCTGGATTCCCGATTTAATTACCATTCCCAAAGACGTACAGGCCCTGGCCTGGAAATGTTGTCACAGCCTGGATGAAGTACCAGAGCTGTTGGCGAAAGGAGATTATCATGATGACACAGAATAAGCGGAGCCGCTGGCTTTTGCTCATGACCGTATTGTTAGGGATGCTGGCGGCGATTGCCCCGTTGTCGACGGATATGTACCTGCCGGCCCTGCCGTCGATGATGACGGCATTTGGCGTTACGCCGTCGGTTATCCAGCTGACCTTGACGGCTTCCATGGCCGGCATGGCCCTGGGGCAAATTGCCGTCGGTCCTATCAGCGACGATAAGGGTCGGCGCCTACCCCTGATGGTCGGCATGGCTATTTTCACCTTGTCGACGGTGGGCTGTATTTGGTCGCCGTCTATTCAGATTTTCCTCATCTTCCGCCTCATTCAGGGATGCGCCGGCGGTGCCGGTATCGTCCTGTCCCGGGCCATTGCCCGCGATATCTGCAAGGGCAGTGCCTTGACGCGTCTCTTTGCCATGCTCATGCTGGTCAATGGGATTGCTCCTATCCTGGCTCCCGTCATCGGCGGCCAGATCCTGCGCTTTGCCCCGTGGGAAGGCGTCTTCCTTTTCATTGCCATTGTCGGGCTGCTCCTGACCGTATCGGCCGGTTTGATGCGTGAAACCCTGCCTCAGCGGCGACGCGTTTCCGGTGGCATGGCGGCCAGTCTGAACGGCTTTACGGCCTTGTTCCGTCAGCCTTATTTCATGGGTCATTGTATCATGCAGTGCTTTGCTTTTGCCGCCTTTTTTGCCTATATTTCCGGATCGTCCTTTGTTTTCCAGAACGTCTACAGCGTATCGGCTCAGGCTTTCAGCCTCATCTTTGGCATCAATGGTGTCGGCCTCATGATCAACGGTGCCGTTACGGGCCGGTTGACAGGCCGCATTGCTGACTGGAAACTCCTGCGGTTTTCCTTGTTCCTGGCCGCTGTCGGCAGCGTGGCCCTGCTGGCAGCCTTCAGTACCGGCATGCCGCTGCCGGTCATCATGGTCCTCCTGTTCCTGACCGTATCGACGCTGTCCATGATGAGCACCAGCAGTTTTTCCATGGCTATGCAGGACCAGGGACGCAGTGCCGGCAGTGCATCGGCTCTCATCGGATTCTTTTCCATGATCAGCGGCGCCGTCATGGCCCCTGTCGTCGGCATCGCTGGCGACCATACGGCCATTCCCATGGGCATCGTCATGGTCATCGGCGAAATCGGTGCCCTCCTGACCTTCTATGCCTTGATCTATCCGAGACATAAGGATAGTTTGTAGCATGGGGGTTGTAGAAGAGGGTTTAAATTTAAAACTATCCGCTAACCACTAACTGCTAGCCACTAACCACTTAAAATGGCTTGCCGCATATGCGGCAAGCCATTTTTTCATATATTCCGTGCGACGAGTTTATCGAGTGGTTCATCTGGTCGCTGGAAGGAGATATCCGGTTTTTGCGACAGGTACTCTAAGGCGAAGCCCAGGCAGGTGGCGGCGCCGTAGGTCAGGCCGTCTTCGTCGAGGTCAAATTCGGGCGTGTGGTGATTGGCACCGCAGCCTTTTTCTTTGTTTTCGATGCCTGTAAAAGTCAGGACGCCCGGGTAAAGGCGGGAGGTGATGGCGAAGGTTTCCGATGCCATCCAGGGCGTGCAGTCCGTGAGGGCATCGGTGCCGATATATTTTTCGACGGCTTTTTCGGCGATTCCGACGCAGACCGGATTGTTCTGGACTTCAAAGAGCGGTTCCGGCATGTGCAGGATGTCATAGCGGCAGTCATAGGTCTGGCAGGCGTTGGCGAGGATGCGCTTAAATTCTTCATAGAAGCGCTTGCCAGCGTGGTCGTAGCTGAAGAAGCGGCAGGTGCCGGCAAAGGTCAGGCTGTTGGGGATGACGTTTAGGACGTCACCGCTGTGCAGGCTGCCGATGGAGAAGGTCAGACATTCTTTCGGTGGTACAGCCCGCATCCGCAGGGCCTGCATATTGCCGTAGAAGTCGTGGAAGCAGTCGATGGGGCTTTCGGCCAGGTCCGGCCGGGAGCCGTGGCCGCCGTGGCCGTCGATGCGGATTTCAAAGCCGAAGCCGCCGGCCATGGGAGCTTCGTGGCAGATAGCAACTTTGCCTGCCGGAATATCCCAGCGGACGTGGGTCGCGTAGCAGGCGTCGATATGCCAGGGACTATCGGTTTCCAAGTAGCGCAGGAGATATTCCAAAGGCCCTGATTCCTCTTCGCCTCGTTCAAACATCAAGACGACTGTGCCGTCCCACTGGTCCTTCCAGCGGTTGAGCCATTTCGCGGCCATGAGCTGCATGGCCATGTGGCCGTCGTGCCCACAGGCATGCATGACGCCGTGGTTCTGGGAGCGGCAGACGCGGGGACGGGATAAGTTCTTCTCGCCTTCCTCAATGGGCAGGGCATCGACGTCGGCCCGCAGGAGCAGGGTCTTGCCTGGGCCTTTGCCATCGATCCAGGCGATGAGTCCGCCTTTATCGATTATGCGATAGGAAATGCCATAGCCTTTCAATGTTTCCGCAATGTAGGCCAAGGTCTGGTCTTCCTGTTTGGACAGTTCCGGATGTTCATGAAAATGGCGGCGCAAGGCGACGAGTTCGCCCTGGTCTTTGCGTACTGTTTCGAGAATATCGATCATCTTTGCTTCCCCCTCCAGGTTATTCTTCAATCCCGATGCGGGCGGCAATGCCCCGGTCAAAGGGATGTTTGATTTTCTTGATTTCAGAGACGTAATCGGCTAAGTCCAGCAATGCCGGACTGGGATTGCGGCCGGTCAGGACGACTTCTGTATGAGCCGGTTTTCCTTTTAAGAAATGGATGACCTGTTCTTCCGGGACGAGTCCCAGGGCACAGGCGCCGACGAGCTCATCGCAGACGGCCAGGTCGGGGTGATGCTTTTCGCAGAAGTCCTGGATTTTTTGCAACAGTGTTGTCTGGGCTTGGCAGGTCTCTTTTTTTTCGTCTGCTGTCATCTGGAACGTGAACTTGGTCATGGCTTTTCCCCTCAGGACCGTGACCTGCGTCAGGGCTTTGAGGGCTTCCAGTTCGCCCGTCGGCCGGCCCTTGAGAAATTGCGCGAAGAGGACCTTGCCGCCCCGGCCGGCACAACGAAGGACCAGCCCCAATGAAGCCGTCGTCTTGCCCTTGCCGTCACCACAATATATATGTATTAAACCGGTATCCATCCTATCACCTCGCACTATTATAATGTCATTATTATACCATAATCAAAAGGGGGCAGGTAGTGGCCAGGCGCATCCATTCGTGATATAATATAACATCAGTTAATTTTTTGTGAAAGGAAGGCCGGGAAAATGGAAGAACGAGCCTGTCAGCTATTGACAGCTTTAGAAGATGCAGGCTTTGAAGCCTATGTCGTCGGCGGTGCTGTGCGCGACCTGCTCATGGGGAAAGAGCCGCATGATTACGACATTACCACGTCTGCCCGGCCAGAAGATATACGGGCTGTTGCCGAAAAAGAAGGCTGGCATACGGTTGAAATCCATGGCGAAGCCTTCGGCATCGTCGTCGTCGTCATCGCCGGACAGACTTTTGAAGTCGCCACCTTCCGCGGCGAAGCCTATGGAGAAGACAGCCACCGTCCCGATAAGGTCTGGTATGCCGATACCCTGCGTGAAGACGTCCTGCGCCGCGACTTCACGGTCAATGCCATGGCCATGGATTGCCGCGGCGATATTTACGACTACGTCGGTGGCCAGAAAGATTTACGCAAGAAGCGGCTGGTCACTGTCGGCGATCCGGTCCGCCGCTTCCAGGAAGATGCCCTGCGGTTGTTCCGGGCCTGCCGCTTTGCTGGCCAGCTCGACTTCATGGCTTCAAAAGAATTGATCCAGGCCATGCCAAAGGCCTTTGGCCGCGTTTCCGGCTTGTCTTTAGAACGAGTCGTCAATGAAATGGACCGCCTCATGGTTACGCCGGCGGCTTACCGGGGGCTGGATATCCTGGTCCGCACCGGTCTCGGTAGCTGTTCGTGCCGACAGAAGGTGAAAGGCTGCTATGAAGCCGTCCCGATCCTGCCGGAATTGAGCCATCTGCCGGAAACGCCGCAGTCGAAGCCTTTCCATCTCTTCGATGCCTGGGTGCATACCTTGGCGACCGTCGCTCATACGCCGCCGGACCTGACTATCCGATATGCGGCGTTATTTCACGATATCGCCAAGGGTCTGCCGGGAATCCGTGGGGTCCATAAGGGCCGTTACACCGATTATGGCCACGATGCCAAAGGAGCGGAACTGGCGGAAGCCATTTTACTGCGCTGGCATAAGAAACCAGCCTTTGCCCAGCGCGTGGCCTGGCTGGTCAAGACGCATATGAAATTCCATTTCTTTGCCAATACGGCCGAAGGCGATGTACAGAAGTGGCTGCGCCATGAAGCCCTCGACGGGCCTTTCCGCCGGACTGAGGAGCTCGTCGAAGCTGTCGGGCAGGCTACGGCCGTTGCCTGTGGTGATATTTTAGGCTGTGGTCATGCCGACGCCAGCACAGAAGGGACGGAATCTTTCGGGGCCTATATGGCCGTACTGGCCCAAGCCATGCCAGTCAGTACCAAAGACCTGCATTACGACCGACGGATTCCCGAGGCTTGCGGCCGTCAGACCGGCGACTGCCTGCGGGTCCTCTTGAAACGGGTCCAGAACCAGGAACTGGTAAATGATGCCGATGTATTGGCCGAAGCAGCCCGGCGCTGGCTGAAGCGTCATGAAGGGGCAGGGCATCATGGATAAGAATGAAAAGACCTTGAAGCATCGCATTTGTATCCGCATGATTATTTGTATGGGTATTTTTGCACTCATCGGAGCGGGCATTGTCAGAAATCTATTCAGGGAACAAGTCATCAATCATGAACTACGTGTAGCAGAAGCCCAGGAGCAGACGCAGGTCGAACGGAACCTGCAATCTCCGCGGGGTATGATCCTCGACCGCAACGGCAAGGTCCTGGCCATCAGCGAGATGTCCAAGTCCCTTTATGCCGACCCGACCATGCTCAACGAGGATCCGGCAGTGGTGGCTGATTTATTGGCACCGTATCTGCGGATTCCCAAAGATGTTATCGAACACCGGTTGAAAGAGGATACGGCCTTTGTCTGGCTCGACCGCCAGATGGACCATGAAAAATATGAAGCCGTTGAATCGATTATTAAAGAAGAAAAATTGCACGGCCTGGCTTTCCGCGATGAAAACCGACGCTTTTATCCGAACGGCTCGATGGCCGCCCAGGTCATCGGCTTTGTCGGCGAAAATGACCATGGCCTGGAAGGCATCGAAATGATGCTGGATGATGAGATCCGCGGCAGCAAGCAGACCTTCCGCCTGCAGACCGATAACCACAACATCCCTGTCTTTTCGTCGGCCTTGAAACGGATCCTGCCTGATAAGGAACGGTCCGTCTGCCTGACCTTGGACAGTACCATTCAGTATGTCGCTGAAAAGGGCCTGGATGGCATCATGTCCCGGAGCCATCCTTTTGGCGCTTCGATCATCGTTATGGATCCTAAGACCGGTGAAATCCTGGCCATGGCCAGCCGGCCTACGTATGATCCGAATGATTACAGCAAGGGCAATAAGGAAGCTTATAAGAACCGGGCCGTCGTCAATGTCTACGAACCGGGGTCGACTTTTAAACCGCTCATGGCCGCAGCGGCCCTGGATTCCGGGAAATGGCACTTAGGGGATATTTATCATGATAAAGGGTCTATCCACGTCGCCGACCGGACGATTTACAACTGGGACCACAAGGGGATGGGCGACGTGACCTTGCGGGAAATCATCATGTATTCCATCAATACCGGCATGGTCCATGTCGCCGTGACGACCGGCGGCAAGACACTGACGAATTATGCCCGCCGTTTTGGCTTTGGTACGATTACGGGCATCGAACTGTCAGGTGAACAGGAAGGCATCTTGTTCGACCCGGATAAGATGTCCATCGTCGATACGGCTACTATGGGGATCGGCCAGAGCATCGCCGTCACGCCCCTCCAGATGGTACAGGCTTTCAGTGCCATCGCCAACGGAGGCCACATGATGAAGCCGTTCCTGGTCAAAGAAATCGACAATCCTGACGGATCCATTTATAAAAAGACAGAACCGAAAGAAGTCGGACAGCCGATTAACGCCGGGACGGCTGAAGCCATCAGTAAGTTCATGGGCGAAGAAGTTTCCATTGGCGGAGGCCAGAGTGCCAAAATCGAAGGCTATCGCTTTGGCGGCAAGACCGGGACGGCTCAGAAGAAGACCGAAGACAGTACGGGGTACGCCGACGGCCAGTATGTCGGCTCCTTTATCGGTTTCGGTCCTTTGGAAGACCCTCGGTTCCTGGTCCTCATCGTCGTCGACGACCCTAAGGGCGTCTATTATGGAGCTCAGGTCGCAGCGCCGGTCTTTAAGGAAATGATGACGGAAATCGTCCGCATGAAGGGGATACGGCCGACAGAAGAGATGAACCAGAAGCCAGTCGGCCCTGTCGTCACGACACCGGCCCGCACCATTCCGCCCGTCCATATTTCCAGCGACGGCGTCCTCATGCCGTCCTTTATCGGCTGGAGTACGAGGGAAGTCAATGACTGGCTCAATGAAGCGGGATTAGGCTTTATCCCCAAGGGGATGGGGAAGGCTATCCAGCAGTCGCCGAAAGCGGGCAGTTATGCGCCGCAGGGCAGCGACGTCACCGTTATTTTCAAACGGAATCCATAGAACAACAGGGGGAACTAGTTATGCAATTACTCAACGGCAAAGAAGTGGCGGCCTTCCATCGCGAACGGGTGGAACGCCGCCTGGCCGATATCCAGGAAGAACTCCATATACAGCCGGAATTGGCTATCATCCTCGTCGGTGAGGATGCACCGTCGGCGATGTATGCCAAGTCCATGCAGAAGACGGCCCGTTCTGTCGGTTTAAAGGCAGAAATCTATCAGGAACCGGCTTCTATCAGCGAGGTGGAACTTTTATCGCTCATAGACAGGCTCAATGAGCAGGAGTCCGTCTTCGGTATCCTGCCGATGATGCCGCTGCCGCGTCATTTGAATAGCCAGCGCATCATCGACTGCATCGATCCGAAGAAAGATGTCGACGGCCTGACTGATGTCAACATCGCTCATCTGTATACGGGACGGCCTGGGTTCGTGCCCTGTACGCCGCGGGCTGTCATTGCCATCCTCGACTATTACCATATTTCCCTGAGTGGGAAGGATGTGGCCATCATCGGCCGCAGCAATGTCGTCGGCAAACCGTTGGCTCAGCTCTGTCTGAACCGCAACGCTACGGTTACCCATTGCCATACGCGCACGAAAGATTTGAAGGCCGTCTGCCGCCGGGCTGATCTGGTCATCGCCGCTGCCGGGAAAGCCGGTTTAGTGACAGGCGATATGATAAAACCAGGCGCTGTAGTCATCGATGTCGGCATCAACCGCGTCGACGGCAAGACCGTCGGCGATGTCGTCTTTGACGAAGTCGCTGCTCAGGCCGGGGCCGTGACGCCTGTGCCGGGCGGTGTTGGCGCCGTGACGACGATGATGGTACTGGAAAACGTCGTCTGCGGCATCGCCCGGACAGAAACCATTTTATAAAAGTGAGGGAGTATAATCTATGCATATCTTAGATAATTTCATGATCCATTATTTACGTCGCTTCGATAAACATTGCTTTACCGTACAACTTCACGACAAGACCTACACCATTGGCGAAGGCCAGCCGTTATTCAACGTTATCATCCACAAAGACATTCCGAAAAAAGATTTGCTGGCGTCGACTTCGCTGGCACTGGGCGAAGCTTACATGCGCAAAGATGTGGAAATCCAAGGTGATTTGTTCACAGCCCTTCGCTGCTTCTTATCCCAGACGAGCCAGTTCTCGCTGGATAAATCCTTGTTCAAACGGATTCTCTATCCGTCGGAATCGAAATCGGCCCAGAAGAAACAGGTTTCGTCCCACTATGACTTGGGCAATGATTTCTATGCTAAATGGCTCGATCCGTCCATGAGCTATTCCTGCGCTTATTTCAAGAACGAAGATGACAGCCTCGAACAGGCTCAGCATAATAAAGTCCACTATATCCTGGAAAAACTCTATCTCAAAGAAGGCATGACCCTCCTCGATATCGGCTGCGGCTGGGGCTATCTGCTCATCGAAGCCGCCAAGAAATATGGCGTCAAAGGTTATGGCTGCACGCTCAGTAAAGAACAGTGGAAAAAAGGCCAGGAACGCATTGAAAAACTGGGACTCCAGGATCTGGTCCAGATCGACCTCGTCGACTATCGCGATCTCGTCGCCGAAGGCCGTCAGTACGACCGCATCGTCAGCGTCGGCATGCTGGAACACGTCGGCCGCTCCAATTATCCGCTGTATATGGAAACGGCCAGCCATCTCCTGAAAGACGGCGGCATGTTCCTCCTCCATTACATCAGCGGCCACGATGAAAGCATTGGCAACCCGTGGATGCGTAAATACATCTTCCCGGGCGGAACTTTGCCGTCGCTCCGTGAAATCGTCAGCCTCGCTTATGATGATGAATTCCAGGTCATCGACGTCGAAAGCCTGCGCCGCCACTACTATAAGACCCTCATGTGCTGGTTCAATAACTTCCAGAACGTCCGCGATGAAGTCATCGCTGCCCGCGGGGAAGAATTTGCCCGCATGTGGGACCTCTATCTCTGCGGCTGCGCCGTATCCTTCTACATCGGCAACATCGACATCCATCAGATCCTCATGACCAAAGGCACCAAGAACGACCTGCCCATGACTCGTTGGTACTAATGTAGGGAAGTCATGTAGGGGACGCCCAGAGGGCGTCCCGCAGTTCGCGTCCCGCAGTTCGCAGGGGCGTCCCGCGGCTCCCCTGATAGGGGAGCTGGCCGCCGAAGGCGGTCTGAGAGGTTGCTCATCCACTACAAACTTAATACTCAAAAAGAGGCTGTCGCACATGCGACAGCCTCTTTTTTGTAAACTGACCACGTACCCATAGGCGGGCCTCCCAGCCACGGCTGTCCGTTTTGGCAGCCGTCCTGTGCCTCCCGTTGGTCGGCACCTGACGGGCCAAAAAGGCTTGGGACGGCCCCTACGAACCACGAGCCACGAGCCACTCTTTCTTCTATATACGCGTAAAACGTATAACCAAAGCTATGTCAATGATAAAATAGCATGAGCACTATGCTTGACTTTTATAGCTATAACGGCTATACTAAAAGTACAAAAAGCGTTAAACGTTATACGAGTCCGGATGAATTTACTTGAATCGCAGAAAAGGGGAGTGTCTCTTATGATTAAACAAATCGTGAAAACCTTAGACGGCAACGAAGCTACGGCTGATGTTGCTTATAACTTTACAGAAGTCGCTACGATTTATCCGATTACGCCGTCGTCTCCGATGGCAGAACACGTCGACGTCTGGTCGGCGAACGGCCGCAAGAACCTCTTCGGCCAGCCTGTTAAATTAGTTGAAATGCAGTCCGAAGCCGGTGCTATCGGTGCCGTCCATGGCGCATCGGAAACAGGCAGCCTCTGTTCATCCTTTACGGCTTCACAGGGCCTGATGCTGATGATTCCGGTCATGCACCGCCTGTCGGGCGAATTGAAACCGGTCGTCCTGCACATCGCCGCCCGTACCGTCGGGACTCACACCATGTCCATCTTCGGTGACCATTCCGACGTCATGGGCTGTCGTAACACGGGCTGGGCGATGCTCTGCAGTGCCAGCGTCCAGGAATGTGCCGACCTGGCAGCCGTTGCCCATCTGTCGACCATCAAAGGTCGCGTGCCGTTCATGCACTTCTTTGATGGTTTCCGTACGTCTCACGAAATCCAGAAAATCAAGATGCTGCCGGCTGAAGAACTGGGCAAGCTCATCGACCGCGATGCCCTTTATCATTTCAAACACACCGGCCTGAACCCGGAACATCCGGTCATGCGCAGTACCGTTACCAACCCGGACATGTTCTTCCAGTCCCGTGAAGCCAATAACCCCTGGTATCAGCGCCTGCCCTACATTGTCCAGAACTACATGGACCAGATCAGCGAACTGACGGGTCGTCCGTACCACCTTTTCGATTACTACGGCGCTCCTGACGCAGAACACGTCGTCATCGCCATGGGCTCTGTCACCGGTGCCATTCAGGAAACGATTGACAAGCTCTGCAAAGAAGGTAAGAAAGTCGGCTTCATCCAAGTTCATCTCTATCGTCCGTTCTCGCTGGAACACTTCATGAAGGCTATGCCTGACACGGTCCGCACGATTACCGTCATGGACCGCACGAAGGAACCGGGCGCTTTAGGCGAACCGCTTTACGAAGATGTCTGCGCGGCTATATCCCACGTCAAACAGGACGTCACTGTCCTGGCCTGCCGTTATGGCTTGTCGTCGAAAGACGTGCCGCCGGCATCGATTAACGCCGTCTTCACCAATATGGACTCGCTCCAGCCGAAGAACCATTTCACGCTGGGCATCATCGACGACGTTACTCACCATTCCCTGGCCGACGTACCTATCACGGTCGACACGGAAGGGACCATCAGCTGCAAGTTCTGGGGCTTTGGTTCGGACGGTACGGTTGGCGCCAACAAGAACTCCATCAAGATTATCGGCGACAACACGGATATGTATGTCCAGGCTTACTTTGAATACGATACCAAGAAATCCGGCGGCGTCACCAAGTCGCACCTGCGCTTTGGCAAGAAGCCGATCCGGGCCACCTATTATATCAAATCGGCGGACTTCCTGGCCTGCCATAAACAGGCCTACATGGGCACTTACGATATTGTCAGTGAAATCAAGGATGGCGGCATCTTCCTGCTCAACTGCAGCTGGGATAAAGACGACGTCGCCAACCACCTCAGCAATAAAGTGAAACGCCAGCTCGCCTCCAAGCACGTCCGCTTCTATATCATCAATGCGACTAAGATCGCTGAAGAAATCGGTCTGGGAAGCAATCGCACTAATACAGTATTGCAGGCAGCTTTCTTCAAATTGGCTAACATCCTGCCCATCGACGATGCTGTGAAATACATGAAAGACGCCATTGCCAAGACCTATCTGGCCAAAGGTGAACAAGTCATCGCCATGAACCAGGCTGCTGTCGACCGCGGCATTTCGGATATCGTCGAAGTCACCGTACCGGAAGAATGGAAAGATTTACCGTCCGACCCGGTCGTCGAAGATACCCGCGATATTCCGGACTTCATCAAGAAAGTCGTCGAACCGGCTAACCTGCAGCTCGGTGATACCATTCCAGTCAGTGAATTTGTGCCCTATGCCGACGGGTCTTACCCCTTGGGCACGACGAAATATGAAAAACGCGGCATCGCATCGACCGTTCCTGAATGGGACCTGGAAAAATGCGTCCAGTGTAACCGCTGCTCCTTGGTCTGCCCGCACGCTGCCATCCGTCCGTACTTGGTAACGGCTGATGAAAAAGCAAAAGCTCCGGCTGACTTCAAGACCAAGAAAGCCATTGGCAAGGGCTTGGAAGATTATGAATTCCGCATCCAGGTTTCGCCGCTCGATTGCTACAGCTGCAGTGCCTGCGTCAATGCCTGCCCGGCTAAGGCCCTGACGATGAAACCGCTGGAAACGCAGCGTCATGAAAGCGCCGACTGGGATTATGCCCAGACACTCCCTGAAAAACATACGACCCTCGATAAATTCTCCGTCAAAGGCAGCCAGTTCCATCAGCCGCTCCTCGAATTCAACGGCGCATGTGCAGGTTGTACGGAAACGGCATACATGAAGATCCTGACTCAGCTCTTCGGGCCGCGTATGATCGTCGCCAACGCTACGGGCTGTACCCAGGCTTGGGGCTCGGCAATGCCCAGTATCCCGTATACGACGAACTGCGAAGGCTTCGGGCCGGCTTGGTCGAACTCGGTCTTCGAAGATAACGCTGAATTCGCCCTCGGCATGTCCCTGTCCATGGAACAGCAACGCGATGCCATCCGCATCAAATCGGAAGAACTCATGGACTTGACAGACGGTGCCCTCCACGACGCCATCAAAGCCTGGATCGATTCCATCGGCGTCGCCAACGAAGGCGAAGTCACAGAAGGCATCAGCCGGACGTACATCAAAGAATTGATGGCCGCTCACCTCACAGGCCGAGCTGCGGATTTGCAGAAAGAAATCCTGGCTCATAAAGAACACATCATCAAGAAGACCATCTGGATGTATGGCGGTGACGGCTGGGCTTACGATATCGGCTACGGCGGCCTGGACCACGTCCTGGCTATGAATGCCAACGTCAACATCATGCTCGTCGACACGGAAGTTTACTCCAACACAGGCGGTCAGTCGTCGAAAGCTACGCCAATCGGGGCTGTCGCTCAGTTCGCTGCATCGGGCCGCAAGTTCAATAAGAAAGACTTGGGCCGTCTGCTCATGACCTATGGCCATATCTACATCGCCCAGGTCGCCCTTGGTGCGGACCCGAACCAGCTCATCAAAGCCATCAAAGAAGCAGAAGCCTACAATGGCCCGTCTATCATCATCGCCTATGCACCGTGCATCAACCACGGTATCAAAGGCGGCATGGGCAATGCTCAGCACGAAATGAAACGCGCCGTAGACTGCGGTTACTGGCACCTCTATCGCTATAACCCGCTGCTCAAAGAAGAAGGCAAGAACCCCTTCATCCTCGACTCCAAAGAACCGCAGCAGTCGTTCCGCGAATACCTCATGGGCGAAACAAGATACGCCGCCTTGACGAGAACCTTCCCGGACATCGCCGAAGAACTCTTTGCTAAGGCTGAAGAATTTGCTAAGAAGAAATATGAAACCTATAAGGAATTGGCTGATAAATAAGTAAAACACGCTAATGCCATATACACACCCGGAAACAGGGCTGCCGAAAAGGCGGCCCTGTTTTCGTATACTCGGACTCAGATGCGGCAAAGCCGCGACAGACTCAAAAGAAGGACATCGTCTCGTGAACCAAGCCTCCCCTCATAGGGGAGGTGGCCGTCAGGCCGGAGAGGTTGCAGTTCACTAATATCTATCGATGATTAAAAAGCAACCTCTCAGTCAGCTGGCGCTGACAGCTCTCCTATGAGGAGAGCCATGGGGCAAGCCTCCCCTTATAGGGGAGGTGGCCGTCAGGCCGGAGAGGTTGCGGTTTACCAATATCTATCGATAATAAAAAGCAACCTCTCAGTCAGCTGGCGCTGACAGCTCTCCTATGAGGAGAGCCGTGGGGAAAGCCTCCCCTCATAGGGGAGGTGGCCGTCAGGCCGGAGAGGCTGCAGTTCACTAATATCTATCGATGATAAAAAGCAACCTCTCAGTCAGCTGGCGCTGACAGCTCTCCTATGAGGAGAGCCGTGGGGAAAGCCTCCCCTTATAGGGGAGGTGGCCGCCAGGCCGGAGAGGTTGCAGTTCAATATATTTTACAAGGAGGTTCTATGAAAACGCTTCCCTATTCTAAAGAAAATATATCATTTGCCCGTTCATTAAGGAAAAATATGACCAAAGAAGAACGTCACTTATGGTATGATTTTTTACGGACGTATCCAGTGAAATTTTATAAACAACGACGAATTGGTAATTATATTGCCGATTTCTATTGCAAAGAAGCAGGGCTCATCATTGAATTAGATGGTGGGCAACACTACGATGAAGCCGGTATGGAGTCAGATCAAGAACGGACAGCCGTATTAGAATCCTATGGATTGACGGTCATCCGTTTTACCAATTTAGATATCCATAAAAATTTTAGAGGAGTTTGCCAAACTATTCATCAATACGTCAATGAGCATAAAGGATGTTCCTGGTGATAAAAAAGCAACCTCTCAGTCAGCTGGCGCTGACAGCTCTCCTATGAGGAGAGCCGTGGGGAAAGCCTCCCCTCATAGGGGAGGTGGCCGTCAGGCCGGAGAGGTTGCGGTTTACCAATATCTATCGATGATAAAAAGCAACCTCGCAGTCAGCCTGCACTGACAGCTCTCCTATGAGGAGAGCCATGGGACAAGTCTCCCCTTATAGGGGAGGTGGCCGCCAGGCCGGAGAGGTTGCAGTTCACTAATATCTATCGATGATAAAAAGCAACCTTTCAGTCAGCCTGCGCTGACAGCTCTCCTATGAGGAGAGCCATGGAAAAGCCTCCCCTTATAGGGGAGGTGGCCGCCAGGCCGGAGAGGTTGCAGTTTACCAATATCTATCGATGATAAAAAGCAACCTCGCAGTCAGCCTGCGCTGACAGCTCTCCTATGAGGAGAGCCATGGGGCAAGCCTCCCCTTATAGGGGAGGTGGCCGCCAGGCCGGAGAGGTTGTCTTTCAAATCCTCCATTTTTTATGATACAATAAAAGAAAAAAGCAGGTGATAGTGTGAAGAGAATATGGCTCATCCGTCATGGCGAAAGTATTGCCAATGCCGGCGAAGCGACGCAGGATCATCGCAATATTCCCTTGTCGGAACTAGGCCTCAAGCAGGCCCAGTCGCTGGCCTTACAGATTCCCCGGCGGCCGGACCTGATTGTCACGTCGCCTTATCTTCGGGCGCAGCAGACGGCGATGTGTACGATCGGGCGGTTTCCCGATACGGTGACGGGAATTTGGGATTGCGTCCATGAATTTGTATATTTAGCACCGGCCACGTGTGTCGGGACGACGTCGCAGCAGCGGCGGCCGCGGGTCATCAATTATTGGCGCAAACTCGACCCGGATTACATCGACGGCGAAGGTGCCGAAAGCTATCGCCAGCTCATCGGGCGCATCGAACGGACTTTGTCGTTGCTGCAGCGGCGGCCAGAGCAATTCATCCTGGTCTTTACGCACGCCCAGTTTATCCGCAACCTGCTCTTGGTCTACGAAAATCCTGGCAGGCCGGTAGAAGAATACATGGCTGCTTTTCGCCGCAGCCGCCCGGTCCATAACGGGCAGATTGTGGAAATTACGATGTAAAGGAAGGGGATTTATTATGGAATTACAATACGGACCGAATAAAATCTGGATGGAAAATGAAGCAGGGACGGTCGTGGCTGAAGTGGATTTCGTCGAACGAAACGACGGCAATTACGACATCGTCCATACCTTCGTCGACGACAGCCTGCGAGGCCAAGGTGCTGCAGCCAAACTCGTCAAGGCTGCAGCCGATGAAATCCGGCGGCGCCATAAAAAAACGGCTACCAGTTGTTCCTATGCTGACGCCTGGTTCCGCCGCCATAAAGACGAACAGGATTTACTTGGCTAATCAGGACGAAAATCCACTTGATTTATCTAAATGCGGGCAGGATACTCCGACCTCTTAGGTCGAAGAGGAATGCCCGCCTCATCTCACTTTCTTATTAACTAGGATTTCAGCAAAAACTATGTTACAATATTTTTGATGAAGTAATATACACTTTAGAAAGGCAGGTGAGAATATATCCGACCTAACCAAAACGATAAAACTTCGCATACATGTTACTCCTGAACAGGAAGTATTGCTCCGTCAAATGATGGAACAATACCGTCAGGCTTGCAACTTCGTGTCTCAATACATCTTCGACAATCAGTTCGACTTGACTTACCAAAGCCTCAACAAGAAACTGTATAGTGACCTTCGTGGCTTGTTCGGCTTGAAGTTTCAATTAGCCCAGTCTTCTATCAAGACGACGATTGCCAGATACAAGACAGTAAAACAACAGCTCTTCCAAAATCCTTATAGATATAAGGATGAGGATGGCCGCTGGCAACGCATCCCTAAGACTTTGGAATGGCTCTGGAACCCCGTATTCTTTCGCCGGCCGCAGGCTGACTTAGTCCGCAACCGGGACTACAGCTTCGTTGATGACGGGCAAGTCCTGTCCATCAATACACTCGGAAAAAGAACCAAATGTACCTTCGAAGGCGAACATTTCGCTGGATACCTTAATGTTTCCTATCAACTCGGTACTGCCAAACTGGTCGAACTGAAAGGGAGATGGTATCTGCATATCCCTGTTACCAAAGCGGTCGAAGCTTTCCAGAAGGAGTGCGTCCGCCATGTTGTCGGCATCGACCGTGGACTTCGTTTCCTTGCAGTCAGCTATGACGAACAAGGCAAGACGAAGTTCGTCTCTGGTAAAAAGATTGCCACCAAACGCCATAAATTCCAAGAAGTACGGAAACAGCTTCAGGCCAAAGGGACAAAATCAGCGAAGCGCAAACTCAAAGCCATTTCTGGGCGAGAGAACCGTTGGATGTCTGATGTGAATCATCAGATTTCTAAGACACTCGTACAGAAATACGGCAAGGATACGCTTTTCGTGCTTGAGGAACTTGCTGGCGTCAGCTTCGAGGAAAGCAATCTTTCCAGAACCGCGAAACAGAACTACGATTTGCGGAGCTGGAGTTTTTACCAGTTGGAGCAGTTCTTGACATACAAGGCTCACGAGAACCGTTCGGAAGTCCTGAAAGTGTCTGCGAAGTACACCTCCCAGCGTTGCCCGAAATGCGGTATTATCCGCAAGGCGAACCGCGACCAATAAGCACCTGTATAGTTGTCAGTGCGGATACAAATCCAACGACGACCGTATTGGAGCTATGAATATCCAGCTTCTCGGGACTATGTGGATTTCTGGGGACACCCATCCTCGATATGAACGAGTAACAACTACCTTGGAGTAAACTCCTTCTCATAAATTTCAGCGTATCAGATTCACTATCAGGCTTCAAGGGGATGATCTTACAGCGGATTTAAATGTCGGCTTATGACTAACGATATAGTTATACTGGGTTGTAGTTTGTAGAAGAGGGCTTTAAATTAAAAAACTTTCACTAAAAACTACAAACTGCAAACTTAATACTCAAAAAGGCGCTAAAAGGCGCTGTCTTCATGCGACAGCGCTTTTTTTCTTACTGAAGAACTTTCACCCGTTCTTCGATGGGGATTTTTACGATAGGTTTTGGTGGTTCTGTGGGATGGCCGAAGGGCATCTGAGCGATGAGCTGCCATTCTTTGGGGACGCCAGTCAGTTTCTTGACTTCGTCGTCGATGAGGGGGTTGTAGTGCTGGAGGTTGACGCCGAGTCCCAAATCGGTCAGGGCGGTCCAAACGGCGAACTGCATCATGCCGTTGGCCTGCTGGGCCCAGATGGGGAAGTTCTTGGCGTAGAGCGGGAACTGAGCGGCCATGTTGTCGACGATGGGCGTATCGTCGAAGTAGAGGACCGTGCCATAGGCTGCGGCGAAGGAGTTGATTTTGGCTTCCGTTGTAGCGAAATTGGCTGGCGGGACAATCTTGCGGAGTGTATCCATGGTGATTTTCCAGATGGCATCGTGCGTTTCGCCAAAGGCGATGACGGCTTTGCCGGACTGCATGTTGAAGGCCGATGGCACTTCGCGGATGACATCCTGTATGGTCTGGATGATAGTTTCCTGAGGAATCGTGACGTCTTTGCTGAGGGTGTAGTTCGTGCGCCGGTTGGTGACGGCTGTGGTGAAATGGGTCATGAGAGCACCTCCTGAATTTATCTGCATATTATTAATTGATATTAATTATTATTTATTGTTTAAAGTATAGCATAGTGAAGAAAACAAGTCAAGAATCATATTTCCCTTGACAATGAGGCTTTTTTTATGATATCATTTATACATTGCGTAAGCAAAATTTAATTTCTTGAATTACTAATATGAGGTGATGTAGAAAATGGCAACGAGGAGAGACCCGCGTTTTAAGGAATGTCGCCGGTTCGGAGTTAATGTGTACGGACACCCTAAGGCATTAAAACGCGTACGTAAAGATCAGCGTCAGAAAAAAATGTCTGAATATGGCACACAGTTATTGGAAAAACAGAAACTTCGCGCATACTACAATTTGCTCGAACGTCAGTTTGTCCGTTATTATGATAAAGCCAAGAAGATGGAAGGCGTTACTGGCCAGAACATGCTGAAATTGCTGGAATGCCGTTTGGATAACCTGGTATATCGTATCGGTTTTGCAAACTCCATCCGCCAGGCACGTCAGATGGTCAACCACGGCCACATCCTGGTCAATGGCAAACGCTGCGACATCCCGTCGGCACACGTTAAAGTTGGTTCCGTTATCGCTTTGAAAGAAGCTTCCCGCTCCAACGAAATGTACAAAAAATCTTTCCAGGAATTGAAGACTTTCGATGTACCGTACATTGAAAAGAACTTCGACGGCTTCGAAGGCACACTGACCCGTATGCCCGAACGCGACGAAATTCCGGTAGAAATCAACGAAACACTGATCGTCGAATTGTACTCCAAATAAGAGATGTTTGATGATAACAAAAGAGGCTGTCGCATTAAGACAGCCTCTTTTTGAGTATCAAGTTTGTAGTTTTTAGTTTGCAGCAAATGGTAAAAAAATTAAAACCAGCTTCTACAAACTACAAACTCCGTACTACAAACTATAAAGTAAAAGGGACTATCGCATGATGATACAAACCTTCATGCGATAGTCCTTTTTTGATGTTAAAGGCAACCTCTCGGACCGCCTTCGGCGGCCAGCTCCCCTATAATGGGAGCCTTTCGTCAAATATTCATGCCACGAGTCACGAACCACTAGCCACGAGCCACAAAACTACCGGCTTTCGGAGAAGTCCAGGCCTTTGTCGGTGGCATAGTACGTGCCTGGTTTTTCACCGGCTTCTACGTAGCCTTTTTGCACTAAGTCGTCGATGAGGGTCAGGTCCGGCTTTTCTGGGGCAAACATTTCTTCCGGTGTCCCTTCTTCGCGTTCGACAGCTGCGATGAGGGCGGCTTCTTTGTCGTCTGTCGTCGGCGCTTCTTTTATATAGGCCAAATCTGGCAGGAACATGGGGTATTCTTTATGGGCTGTGAGGAAGAAGCGGCCGATGGCGATGGCCTGGCTCAAGAGGTTGCCTTCTTCCGTTTCGATGTCCATTTCATCGCAGATGACGTCGAGCTGGTTCGACGGGAAGTGATAGAGCTTCTTGGCGACTTCCAGCGTATCGGCATAGCGGAACGCCGGGGCATCGATGCCGTAGATGTGCAGGGCGTGGGTCAGGCAGCCCATGACGAACGGCGCGTTGTGGGCGACCAGGGTCTGTCCTTCGATGAGGTTTTTCAGGCCGGCCTGCCAATATTCGCCGAACTCATCGGCCTTCGAGAGTTCATCCCAGTGGTAGCGGTCTTTCACGGCGGACAAGTTATTTTCTGGCGGACGGACGTAGAAATAGCGGGTATCCTTCAGTTCGCCGTGGTCAAATTCAGCCAGGGCCAGGAGACAGATGGAATAAGGCTGCTCATTGGCCAGTTCCAGGGCGACGGCTGTGAAGTGCTGCGGGAAGCGGCGCAGTTTCCCCTTTTCTTCGATAGGGTATTTATAATAGCCATCGTCGGGCTTGATGTCGTACTGGTGCAGGTTTTCGACCTTGACATGTTCCTTCTTGGCCAGTTCTTCTTGAACTTTGGCTTTGCGCCGCCGTTTGCGCAGGGCCGACGTGAGGGAGTAGAGGACGGCGGCGATGAAGACGAGGGTGACGATCGTCGTGATGATGTGGATCAGGGAATCCATGAAATATCAAATCCTTTTCAATAATTTTGAGAGCCTATTCTTGGAAAAAGTTCATGTCATAACAGGTACGGAAGGCGCGGTTAGCGGCATGGCCGTTGACTGACAGGCGGTCTGTCGTCTTGACTTCCGGATTGGGCAGGGCTGAAGTGGACAGGACATTGCCCTGCAAGTCATAACTGACGTCGCCGAGGGTCTGGGTCTTTACGGTCTGGGCTTTAAAATTGTAGAAGAAATTGTTATCATAACCTTGGACCGTATTGTTGGCATAATCATAGGTCACGACAGTAGCCCGGATGATATAGTACGGCGGATCGTAGCGGACGGACTGAATGGTGTTCATGTCGATATACGATTCGGTCGTGTCGTTGTGACCGACTTGGACGAAGCGGGGATTATCGTCGAGAAAGGTAGCCGATGCCATAAAGCTGAACAGGCAGGCGAAGGTAACGGCCAGGGTTGCGATTTTTTTTAACATAAGATTACTTCCTTTCTGGCTGCCTTGTTTACAAGAGGGGCAGCCGTAGTTTATATTTATATTATATAAGAATTGCCAGACATTACAAGAACATATATTTTTCAAGTAGGACTTTTGCCCTTTCAGGTCGAATAGTATAATTATAAGAGGTGATCATATTGGATGTGATATATATTGGTTTGCCATTTTTCTTTTGGCAGGAAGACGAGTCGGAGCACGGCCTCGATGTTCACGTGACGGAAGGTTTTCAGAAACTGGATTTCCACGTGTATCCCCTCAATGCCGGCGACGATGCGGAGGAAATCTGTTCCGCCTATAATTGGCATACGTCTTTTGTCGATGAAGAGGCCGATATGGCCCCGTCAGAAGAATTTATTTCAGAGCACGTCTTGTGGGACGACTTCCGCCTGCTGTACATTTCGGCAGCGGCGGCTACTTCCGACGATGAGTACACGCAGTTCGTCTGCCATACGGCAGAACAGGCTAAAGAGAGCGGCCTCGTCGTCGCAGCCGAAGTCGTGGACTGCGATTTCGATGAAGATGACCCATACCCCTGGCGGGATAAGGCGACGGTCCTCTGGTCCCGCAGCGAAATCCTGCCATCAGGCGGCCCGGCCTGTGCCGTGCGCCTGGCCCTGGGGGACGGCATCACCGTTGCCAGTCAGGACGGGGAACGGTCCTATGAGGCTCAGGTCGTCAGTGAATGTTTCATCCCTGCGTTCTTACAAGGATTACTGGAAGGGCGCGATCCCTTTTCTATCATAGAATCTTATGTGTCTTAAGTTAGGAGGTTATTCATCTTGAATAGTAAAAAAATGGAAGAACATCCCTTGCGGGCGGCGATTCTCACGATCAGCAACAGCCGCAGCTTTTCCGACGATACGAACGGCCTGCTCATTCAGTCGGCTTTGGCCAACTACGGCCATCAGGTCGTCGACTATCAGATTGTCAAAGATGACAAGGCCGAAATCGAACGCCATCTCCATGAATGGGTCTGCAGCGTCGACCTGGTCATCACCAGCGGCGGTACGGGCCTGGCCAAGCGCGACGTGACCATCGAAACGGTGGAACCCCTGTTCGATAAGAAAATTCCGGCCTTCCAGTCGATGATGACGTATTTTGCCTATCGCCGGGCCTGCGGTGTCCAGGCCATGGCCTACCGGACGACGGCTGGCATCATCCACCAGTGCCAGGTCTACTGCCTGCCGGGACTGCCGAGCCTCATCAAGATCGGTATGGAAAAAGTCATTTTGCCGGAAGTCTTTCATTTGTATTCGGAAATCAAGAAGTAAATGGAAACATCTAACATCATCCTTGTCACCGGCGGGGCGCGGAGTGGTAAAAGCGCCTTTGCCGAACGCTATGCTGCCGCCCTTCCCGGGCGGCATGCTTATGTGGCGACAGCCCGCATCTTCGATGAAGAAATGGCCCGGCGCATCGCCGCCCACCGCCGGCGCCGGCCGTCATCGTGGCAGACCTGGGAAATCCCGGAAGACCTGCCGGGGACGATGGAACGGTTGTGCCGGTCGTCAGATGTGGTCCTCGTCGACTGCCTGACTCTTTATTTTTCTAATTATCTCTTTGCTCACGACGGTGAAGCCGATGAAGTCCTCATCGACGGGGCCCTGGCTGAACTGAAAACTGTCATGGCCGCCTTTCGCCAGGCTGGCGTGACGGCTATCTTCGTCACCAACGAGCTGGGCTGCGGCATCGTTCCCATGGAGCATGTGAGCCGTTTGTACCGCGACCTCATCGGCAAGATCAATCAGGCTGCGGCAGCCGAAGCCGATGAAGTCTATTTGTCTGTCTGCGGGATTACGACGGAGCTGAAACAGCGGGCTGTCCGTCTGCCGGAGGTGAAACGATGAAAGCTTTTCTCATTGCCTTGCAGTTCTTATCGCGTATCCACCTGGCCTCGCAGAGCGTCTGGCGCGATGAGGACTTTGGCCGGTCTGTCTTGTTCTTTCCCGTCGTCGGCTTGATCATCGGCTTACTCCTGGCGGCGCTCTACGGAGCGTCGTCTTTCCTTTTCGACGCTTTTGGCCGGTCGGCCCTGGTCGTCGCCTTCTGGTTCTACCTGACCGGCGGACTCCACGCCGATGGCTATATGGATACGGCGGACGGCCTCTTTTCCGGCCGCAGCCGCGAACGGATGCTGGAAATCCTCAAGGACAGCCGCGTCGGTGCCGGCGGCGTAACGGCCTTCGTCTTCCTGGTCCTCCTGAAAGTGGCTTTCCTCAGCCAGCTGACGCCAGACGCAGCCCTGCCGGCCCTCATCGGGATCCCGGCAGCAGCCCGCTTCGGGACGCTGATCAGCATCTTCCAGTTTCCCTATGCCCGACAGCAAGGGCTGGGGAAGGCTTTCGTCACCTATGCGCCAGCCCATACCGTAGCGAAAGCTTTCGTACTGGCCCTGGTGCCGGCTTTCCTTTGCGGGCCTTTTTACCTGGGCCTGTTAGGGGCGGCCATGCTGTTGTCCTTGTGGGCTAATTTCCATATCAGCCGCAAACTGGGTGGCGTGACGGGCGATACGTATGGTGCCGTCCTCGAAGGCAGCGAAATGGCCCTGCTACTGGTGACGGCTGTCGGTAGCAGGCTGGCCGATTTCTTGCTATAATGAAAGGGCACGAAGGTTGAACCACTTATAGGAAAATACACGGAGGAACACGATGATAAAATTATATTTAGCACGTCATGGCGAAACAGCAGGTAATGTCCAGCAGTGGTACCAGGGGTCGACTGATGTACCCCTCAATGAACATGGACTGGAACAGGCGAAATGCCTGGGAGAATTTTTCCGCCATGTCCATCTCGACGCCGTCTACAGCAGCACGCTCCAGCGCGCCAAGACGACGGCCGAATGTGTAGCCGCGCCGCACCATTTGGACGTCATCGCTTATGACGAACTGAAGGAAGCTGATTTCGGCGTCTGGGAAGGCCATACATACCAGGAAATCACGACCCAGTGGCCGGGTGAACTGGAAGCGGTCTATGCTTCGGACGGGACCTTGCCGGCCCGGGGCGGTGAATCGTTCTGCCAGGTCCGCGACCGGACACTGAAGAAGACACGGGAAATCTTGTCGCATCACAAAGATGGCGACAGCGTCTTCATGGTATCCCACGGGGCGGCGATCCGCTGCCTGCTCTTTGGCCTGCTGGGCCTCGATATGAAGCGTATCTGGTGCTTCCAGCAGTTCAACACGGCTTTTAACATCATCGAATATTATGGCGACCGCAATGTCATGACCCTCATGAACTGCACGCAGCATCTGGAAGGCCTGACGGGGTATCAGCCCCAGTGGGACAAGATGCCGTCGCTCTAAGGAGGTATTATGGCAAAGACTATGCGCCTCGATAAGCTTCTGGGCCATACGGGCTGGGGGACGCGGCGGGAACTGAAGGAATTGTGCAAAGGCGGCCATGTGACTATGAATGGTACCGTCTGCCTCGACAGCAGCCAGAAAGTCGACCCGGCAGCTGATGTGATTGCCGTCGACGGTCAAATCGTGGGCTACGAAGAACATATCTATCTCATGCTCTATAAGCCGGCCGGCGTCGTATCGGCGACGGAAGACAACGTGTCGCCGACGGTCATCGGCCTCTTGCCGCGCCAGTATCAGGGCGCCGGCCTGTTCCCGGTCGGCCGCCTCGATAAGGATACGACAGGCCTCCTGCTCATCACCAACGACGGGACCTGGGCCCATGGCATTACGTCGCCCAAGAAGCACATGGACAAGATATACGATGCCGTCGTCGAAGGCGATATCCCACCTGATATGGGCCAGCGCTTTGCCGATGGCATCGTCCTTGACGATGGCCTGCACTGCCTGCCGGCCAAGGCCGTCCAGACCGGCCCCCGGTCCCTTACGGTCGTTGTCCAGGAAGGAAAGTTCCATCAGGTCAAGCGCATGTGTGCTGCCGTCGGCCTGAAGGTCGTCCAGCTGCACCGCCGCTCCGTCGGCAGCGTCGTCCTCGATGAAGGTTTGGAGCCGGGCCAGTTCCGCCCGCTGACCGATGAGGAGCGGGAAGCCTTGAAAGGACGGGGGCGGTGATTTGCAATTCCACCTTTTCAGCAGGCGGAAAATATGGTATTATAAAATATGATTGAATTAATATAGGGTGATACTATGATAGAACAACGAATTGCCCGCCTGCGCGCTTTCCTGCAAGAACACGATGCAGACGGCGTCATTATCGTCCAGCCGGAAAATCTGCGTTATTTCAGTGCCTTTACAGGCGGTGAAGGCGCACTGGTCATTGGCCTGGATCAGGCTGTATTGTGGACTGATTCCCGTTATACGGAACAGGCTGCCAACCAGTCCGGAACCTGGTACGATATCAAAAACCACCACAATGCCTTATCGTCATCCATCCGCTCGTCCTTGAACGACATGGAAATCGGCGTGGCAGGTTATGAAGAAAATTTCCTGACTCATTTCATGTACGAAAATATTTCCGATGGAGCTTTATGCGGCTTCCTGCCCTGTGATTTGACCAGTCTGCGGGCTGTGAAGGAACCGTATGAGCTGAAGGCGACGCGCAAGGCCAGCAATATTGCCGACCGGGCCTTTGCCGATTTATTGCCGTACATCAAGCCTGGCGTCACGGAAAAGGAACTGGCTGCCCGCCTGGAAAGCAATATGCTGCTTCTCGGGTCGGAAGAAAAGTCCTTTACGACTATCGTCGCCTCAGGCAGGCGTTCGGCCATGCCTCACGGTACGGCCAGCCCGAAAGTCATCGAAGCCGGTGATTTTGTTACCTTCGATTTCGGTGCTGTCTGGGAAGGCTACCATTCGGACATCACCCGGACTGTCGTCGTCGGCAAGGCGTCGCAGGCCCAGAAGGATTTCTATAATCTCATCCTGGAAGGGCAGAAGCTGGGCGTATCCCTCGTCAAGGCCGGCGTTTCCCGCCGCGAAGTCGATTTTGCCGTGCGCAATTACTTCGCCCGCTATCACGTCAGCCAGTATTTCACTCATTCCCTGGGCCACGGTACGGGCCTGGAAATCCATGAACAACCGGTCCTGTCGCCGAAATCGACAGGCGTACTCGAAGAGAATATGATAGTCACGGTAGAACCGGGACTGTACATAGAAGGCAAGTTCGGCGTCCGCATTGAGGATTCCGTTGCCGTTACAGCCAACGGCTGTGAAATTTTAACCAAAACACCCAAAGAATTGATGGAGCTGTTATAGGAGGAGTTTACACATGATTACAAGTAATGATTTCAGACCAGGCGTAACTATCGAAATCGACGGCCAGGTATGGCAGGTCGTTGAATTCCAGCACGTAAAACCGGGCAAGGGCGCTGCTTTCGTCCGCGCTAAGATTAAGAACCTCGAAACGGGCGCTGTTGTCGAACGTACCTGGAATGCTGGCGAAAAAGTACAGGACGGCCACGTTGACCGCCGCCAGATGCAGTACCTCTATGAAAATGAAGGCATGTACTGTTTCATGGATAACGAAACATACGAACAGATCGAATTGAACAAAGACAACCTCGGCGACGCTGTCCATTTCCTGAAAGAAGAAATGAACGTTTCCGTCATGATGTTCAAAGGCAAAGTCATCGGCATCGATCTCCCGGCTGCTGTTGAACTGAAAGTCGTTGAAACCGATCCGGGTGTCCGCGGTGATACAGCGACAGGCGGCAGCAAACCGGCCAAACTGGAAACGGGCTATGTCGTCAAAGTACCGCTCTTTATCAATGAAGGCGAAGTTCTCCAGATCGACACGAGAACCGGCCAGTATATCGGCAGAGCATAAGGTATCCAAGGGGCTTCGCACGTGCGACAGCCCCTTTTGTGGACTAAAGGGGTGATTCCCATGGAAACAACTGAAGTGAATGAATGGGGAAGTATCCATATTTCCCAGCGCGTCATTGCATCCATTGCGGCCCTGACCGCGGCCAAAGCGGCTTATGTCGCCGACTTGGGAATGAATATTGCCGAAGCGGCGGCCGAGAAATTAGGACGTACCTTGCCGGGGCGCGGCGTCGATGTCACCATCGAGGGCCAGCGCATCGAGCTGACGGTCCGCCTGGTCATCCGCTATGGCTGCCGTATTCCCGACGTAGCCCTGGAAGTGCAGAAGTCCGTCAAGGATGCCGTCGAAAAGGCGACGGCCTGCACGGTTACGGCGGTCCACATCATTGTACAGCAGTTGGTTTTCGAGGAGGATCGTCACGATGGATGAAGAACAGGATTTTGCCTATGCCGTCAGTGAAAAGGCCCTGCGCCATATCGCCGAGACGGCCGGCCGCGAGGTACCGGGCGTCGTCGCCATCCGCAGCCGCAGCGTATCGGTCGCAGGCGGTATCGTCCGTGTCCATCTGGCTGTCCGTGCCCGTTATGGCGGAGATTTGCACCATCTGGCCTTAGCTGTCCAGCAGCGGGCAGCCGCTGTGATTGAAGAGATGGCTGAACCGGAGGGACTCGATATTTCCGTCACCATTGAAGACCTGGCCTTTCCGCCAGCTGAATAAGTTATGAACACAGGAGGAAACTCGTGAGCAGACATAAAGCGCGCCAGCAGGCGCTCGAACTTTTATATTCCCGTGAATTTCACGGAGAAAACGATATCCAGTACAGCGAACAGGAAATCCTGGAAAACGATTACGTCACGACCGATACCTTGACCGAAGACGGTCCGGAACTGAGTGACCAGGAACGCGATGCCTATTGCACGTATCTCGTCGAAACGACGACGGAACACCGCGATGAACTGGATGACATCATCCGCTCCTTTGCCAAGGGCTGGGACATCGAACGGATGAACCGCACGGACCGCAACATCCTGCGCCTGGCCTTGTGCGAACTCGTGTACCCGAAAGAAACGCTGGCACCGTCCATCGTCCTCAACGAAGCCGTCATCCTGGCCAAGGAATTTAGCGGCGATAAATCGGCACGGTTCGTCAATGGCATCTTGGGTGCCTATGTAAGGTCGAAGGCCTGATGGACGTCTTTCTCGGCATCGATACGAGTTGTTACACGACGTCCCTGTGCCTCGTCGATGACGCTTATGAAGTCGTCGCCGACGAACGCATCATCCTGAGCGTCGCAAAGGGCGGCCGTGGCCTGTCCCAGTCCAACATGGTCTATCAGCATACGCGGAATCTGCCGGTTCTCTTTGAACGGCTGGCAGGCATCCTGTCTCGTGCTCATATCCGGGCCATTGCCGTGACTGACCAGCCACGGCGCCGTGACGATTCCTATATGCCGGCTTTTTTGGCCGGTCTCGGTTATGCCCGGGCCCTGGCAGCCGTCTTAGGCGTCCCTTTATACCGCCTGAGCCATCAGGAAAATCATCTTCTCGCCGTCCTGCGCAGCCTGGGCCATATCGGTACGGATCCTTTTTACGGCATCCACTTGTCCGGCGGGACGACGGACCTGCTGCGGGCCGTCCCGGATGAACGGGGCCTCGACATCACCCGCATCGGCGGTACCAGCGATATCAGTGCCGGCCAGTTCATCGACCGCATGGGCGTGGCCCTGGACCTGCCGTTTCCGGCGGGCATCCATGTCGATAAGCTGGCTCAGACGGTAAATCCGCCTGTCAAAGGAGCCCATGTCTTCTGCCGCGATGGCCAGGTCAGCTTTTCCGGGCCGGAATCGCAGGGACAGCGGCTCGTGGCTTCCGGCGGGGAAGACCCGGCCCGCCTTTGCAGCTGGACACTGTCGACGGTCTGGCGCGGCCTGGAGAGCCTCCTCGATTACGCGGCAGCCGATGGCATGAAACATCTCGTCGCTGCCGGCGGCGTCATGTCCAACGCCTATTTGCGCCATCAGATGAGCGATTATTGCCGCTGCCATGGCATACGCCTGGATCTGGCTGCCGATGGCTTCAGCGCCGATAATGCCTCGGGCGCAGCCTTCTGGGCTGCCGTACAGGAAGGGAAGAAATCATGAAATATGCATCGGTTACGGACGTCGTCCGCCGCATCAAAGAGGATATCCACGGTGATTACCGCCTGCAGAGCCTTGCCATGGAAGGGAATATCATCGGCCTCAAGCGGGCGTCGAACGGCCATTATTATATGAATATCCGCGACGATCAGTGTTCCATCCGGGCCATTGTGTTCCGCAGCCGCGTGACGGCAGCGGTCCGGGCGGTCCGCGAAGGGGACCATGTCGTCGTCATCGGCGCCGTCAATGTCTATGAAAAAGGCGGCGCCCTTTCCTTTATCATTGAACAGCTCTTTTCTCAGGGTACCGGGTCCTTGCAGGCCCAGTACGAACGCATCAAGAATGAACTGGCCGCCCAGGGCTATTTCGACAGCAGCCACAAGAAGGAGCTGCCGCGGTTCCCCTGGCGCGTCGGCGTCCTGACGTCGAAGACGGGGGCCGTACTCCACGACATCTATAAGATTGCCGGCGAACGCAATCCCTATGCCGACATCGTCCTCCATCCCATCCCCGTCCAGGGCGACGGCGTCGATACGGCCATTGCCGCTGCTATCGAAGCGATGGGCCGGCGCAAGGACCTGGACGTCCTCATCGTCGGCCGCGGTGGCGGCTCCATGGAGGATTTGTGGTGCTTCAACAGCCCGGCCGTGGTCAAGGCCATTTATGGCGCTAAGGTGCCGGTCATTACGGCTATCGGTCATGAAACGGACACGACCCTGGCTGACTACGCAGCCGATGTGCGGGCGGCGACGCCGACCCATGCGGCGGAAATGGCTTTCTTCGATGTCCGTGAAGCGGAACTGGACCTGGCTGCCCTGGCAGACCGGGCTTATGAACGGGTCATGGCCTGCATCGAAGACCGCCAGCGACTGGTCGAACAGGCGGCAGGCCGGCTCAACTTGAAGCGATATGATGCTTTCCTGGCGATGAAAGAAACCCATCTGTCGGGCCTGATGCAACAGGCTGACCGGCAGCTGCAGCTCCAGTTAGAACAGAAACAGGGAAAGCTGAATACCCTGACGGCGTCTTTGCAGGCCCTGAATCCGGCAGCCCTCGTGCGCCGCGGATACGGCCAGCTCATGCAGCAGGGCAAGATCCTTACAGATATCCACAGCGTGTCGCAAGATTCGCCGCTGACGATACAAGTCGTCGACGGGACGATTACGACGGCTGTTAAAGAGGTGGACATATATGGCAAGAACGACTGATAAATTGAAGAGTTTTGAAAGCAATTATGAAAAATTGGAACAGCTCGTACAGGAACTGGATGCTCCAGACTTGACGCTGAAGCAGTCCCTCGATTTATATGAAAAGGCCATCAAATTATCCCAGTCCTGCGAAGGAGCCCTGGAATATGCCCGCCAGAAAGCGCAGGCCCTGGCCGACGTCCGGGACGATAAGGATGATAGCGGCGAAGAACCGATCGAAGGGGTGCTGGACTTATGACTTTCCAAGATTATCTGGCAGCGCAGCGGAAACGCGTCGATGATTACCTGGCCCAGGTATTGACGACAGAACAGCCGCGTTTTTCCAAGCTCTACGAAGCCATGAACTACAGCCTCCTGGCCGGCGGCAAGCGCATCCGTCCGGTCCTCCTGCTGGCGACAGTAGAAGCCCTGGGGCAGGATGCCGCACCTTATACGGGGCTGGCCTGTGCCCTGGAATGTATCCATACGTATTCGCTGATCCACGACGACCTGCCCTGCATGGATGATGACGATCTGCGCCGGGGCAAGCCGACGAATCATGTCGTCTACGGGGCGGGTCTGGCGACCCTGGCCGGTGACGGCCTGCTGACCTTTGCCTTCGAGCTCATGGCCAGCCAGAAAGGCATTGCACCGGATAAATTGAACCGCTGTATCGCCGTCATCGCCAGAGCAGCTGGCCCGGCCGGCATGGTCGGCGGCCAGGCTTTCGATTTGGCATCTGACGGAGACATGGCCATCGGTCGGGAGGGTATGGAACTCCTGCATCATTCCAAGACAGGCGTCATCTTCAAGGCCGCTATCGATATGGCCGCTATCGTCGCCGAGGCTTCGCCGCAGCAAAGGCAGGCTTTGGATGCCTATGCATCGTACATGGGCCTGACCTTCCAGATTACCGACGATATCCTCGATGTCGTCGGCGACGAAGCCCTGCTGGGCAAACCCGTCGGCAGCGATGCCCGCAACGACAAGGCCACGTATGTGACTATCTTTTCCCTGGACGAAGCCCGGCGCATGGCCTGTGAAGCGGCAGATAAAGCCGTCCAGGCCCTGGAACCGTTAGGGCCGAAAGCCTGGTTCCTCAAGGAATTGGTCGAGCATCTGCTGGTTCGCGTTCATTAGTGTGAGAGGGGTATTACATTTATGCAGCATAAAGAACGATTAGACGTGCTTCTCGTCAGCCGCGGCTTGTCTGAGAGCCGGGAAAAGGCCAAGGCGACCATCATGGCCGGCTTGGTCTTCGTTGACAACCAGCGCGTCGATAAGGCGGGTACGAAGCTGCCCGTCGATGTAGAAATCACGGTCAAAGGGAATCCGATCCCTTATGTCGGCCGGGGCGGCCTGAAATTAGAAAAAGCCATGGAAACGTTTCCCATCGATTTGACGGGCAAGACTATGATGGATATCGGCGCCTCGACAGGCGGTTTTACGGACTGCGCCCTCCAGCGCGGGGCGGCCAAGGTCTTTGCCGTCGATGTCGGCTATGGCCAGCTGGCCTGGAAGCTGCGGACCGATGACCGCGTCGTCAATATGGAACGGACCAATATCCGCAACGTCACCGTCGCAGATATCGGCGAACCTGTCGATTTCATTTCCATTGACGTATCCTTCATTTCCCTGCTGAAAATCATGCCGGCTGTGGAACCGCTGCTCAAAGAAGGCGGTACCATGGTCACTCTCATCAAGCCTCAGTTCGAAGCGGGCCGGGAACACGTCGGTAAAGGCGGCATCGTCCGCGATATCCAGGTCCACCGCGACGTCATCCGCCACGTCACGGACGGCATCGCCGCCTGCGGTTTGTCGCCGCTGGGCCTGACCTTCTCGCCCATCAAAGGGGCTGATGGCAATATAGAATATCTCTTGTACAGCCGTAAAGACAATCCCTGCCATAACGATATCACTGACGCCGTTGTCGATGACATCGTCGGTAAATCCCATGAAATGTAGGTGATCCCCATGCGTATCGGTATTTTCCCGAACCTCGTCAAACGCGAAAGTGCTGCCATCGTCCAGCAGATGATCAAAATTTGCGAAAAATATGGCATTGAATACTATCTGCCGGCTTATGTCAGCGAGAGCCGCCAGCCGGCCTATCAGCGCATCGGCGCTGAACACCTGCGCCCACGCATGACGATTTACAGCACCATCGACGTAGCCATGGTCCTCGGCGGCGACGGGACCATTCTCAAGATGGCCAAACAGTTTGCCGAAGCCGACATCCCGGTCTGCGGCATCAATCTCGGCTCGCTGGGCTTCCTTTACGAAGTCGAGACCAAGAACCTGGAAAAGCGCATGGAAGATATCCTGGCCGGCCGCTATTTCCTGGAAGAACGGATGATGCTCCATTCGGAATTGTGCTATGAAGACGGACTGGTCCAATCCCTGCCCGATGCCCTCAACGACATCGTCATCGGCCACGGCAATGTAGGTAAGCTCATCCGCATCGACCTCAGCATCAACGGCCATTTCATCCAGCAGTATCCCGGCGACGGCCTCATCGTAGCGACGGCGACGGGGAGCACGGGCTATACCTTCTCCAGCGGCGGCCCTATCGTCGCGCCCAGCGTGCCCTGCATCATGGTCACGCCCATTTGCCCGCACTTGCTGCTCAAAGTACCCCTGGTCCTGCGCGATGACGACCAGGTATCGGTGACGGTGGCCAACAGCCGCAACAGCGTCCGCGTCTCCGTCGACGGCATGATGGACCAGGAACTGATGCGCAATATGACCCTTCAGGTCCGCAAGTCCGACCACGTCCTCAAGATCATCCGCTTCAACAAGAACTATTTCTACAGCAATTTATTCACGAAAATGATGGGAAATGATTAATATGTATCCATTCCGCAATGCCGTTACCGTCTCTCATATGATGATGGAACCCTATGCCCGCCAGGCTCATGTCCTCGTCGACATGACCTGCGGCAATGGCCATGATACGGCTTTCCTGGCCCGTCTCATGCCGGACGATGCCGTCCTCTACGCCTTTGATATCCAGCCCTGTGCCATTGACCATACGCAGCAGCGCCTGCAGCAGGAAGGGCTGGACGGGAAGCACGTCGTCTGCACCTGCGGTTCTCACGACGAACTCCTGGCCCGGATACAGGAAAACGTGGATTTAATGGTATTCAATCTGGGCTATTTGCCGTCAGGCGACCATAAAATCCATACAAATTGTGAAATAACACTAAAAGCTATGAAAATAGGCTTGAATAAAATTGCGATAAATGGGATAATTATGATAGCAGCTTATCCCGGTACCGAAGCCGGGGCTCGCGAAGAACAAGCGCTGCGGTCGTATTTACAGACCATACCCCAGCAGGACTTCCATATTTCGTCCTGGCAGCCCGTCAATGAGGTGCATTGTCCACCCGTATTATATATTGTACAGAAAAGAGGGAAACGTCATCATGAAGAGATTCCGTTACACTAAGATTAAAGAAATTGTCCAGTCCCGTCCCATCGAAACGCAGGAAGAATTAGCCAAGGCCTTGCAGGAAGAAGGCATCGAAGTCACACAGGCTACGGTTTCCCGCGACATTAAAGAACTCATGCTCATCAAGGTTCCGACCAGTGACGGCCATTACCGCTATGCCTTGTCGCCGGAACAGAATATGCTCATGTCCAAGAACCGCATGGCCCGCCTGTTCCAGGACTCCATCGTCCGCGTCGATTCGGCGTATAACCAGATCATCGTCCACACCCTGCCCGGTTCGGCCAATCCCATTGCCGCCGCGATCGACCACGCCCGCTGGGAAAATGTCATCGGCACCCTGGCCGGCGATGATACGGTCCTCCTCATCGTCAAGGACACGGAAACGGTTCCGAAACTGGTCAAGCTTATCGTATCGCTGATGAAGGAATGAGGCCCTTATGCTGCAGTCCCTGCACATCCACAATTTTGCTCTGATTGAAGACCTGCACCTTACTTTTGGCGACGGGGTGACGATTTTTACCGGCGAAACAGGCGCCGGCAAATCGATTCTCCTCGACGCCATCGGTATGCTGGCAGGCAAACGCGCATCGGCATCGTTCGTCCGCCACGGGACGGACTCGTTCCTCGTCGAAGGCGCGTTCTTTTTTTCTGCGTTGCCTGAAGGCCTGGAACAGCTCCTGGAGGCCAACCACATCGAAGTCGATGAAGGGCAGCTCATCATTTCCCGCCAGTTCCCGCGCAGCGGCCGCGGGACCATCCTGGTCAACGGGACGCTGGTACCGACGGCAACTTTGCGGCGGCTGGGCGAGTACCTGCTGGATATCCACGGCCAGTTCGACAACAGCCTGATTTTCAACCCGTCTTATCACGTGGCTATCCTCGACGGCCTTACGGCAGACGTCCGTCAGGCCCGTCAGGACTACGATGGATTATACCGCCAGTGGCATGAGACGGAAGGGGAAATCAAGGCTTTGCGCCATGACGAAAGTGAAAAGGCGCGGATGCTCAGTATCCTGGCGTTCCAGATCAAGGAAATCGAGGGAGCCGCTCTGAAAGAAGGGGAAGACGACGAACTGGAGCAGAAAATCAACAAGGCGTCCCATGCCGAACATATCAAGGATAATCTGAAGGAGGCCATGTTCGCCCTGGAAGGGAGTGAACGCCAGCCCGGCGTCATCGAGCAGATTGAGACCATCCACCGCAGTCTGGAAAGGGCCTCGGCTTACGATGAAGCTTTCAGTGCCCTGGCTGGGAAAGTCGAGACCTTGTCGTATGAAATCGAAGACGTCCACGACGGCCTTTTGCGCTATGCCGATTCTTTTGATTTCGATGAACGGGCTCTGGATGCCATGCAGTCCCGCTTGGCGTCGATTGAAAAGCTCAAGCGCAAGTACGGTTTCACTGTCGCCGATATCCTGCAGTTCCTGGCCAAGGCCAAGGCCGATTATGAACGGCTCGACCAGTCCGAAAGCCATCTGGCCAAGCTGGAAGAGAAACTGGCCCGTGAAGCCGAAGCCGTGCGCCAGCAGGCCCAAGTCCTGGCCGCTGCCCGCCGTGAGGCCGACAGCCAGTTCAGCAAGGCCATGACGGCGACGCTCAATAAGTTGGGCATGCTGAACAGCCGCATCGCCTTCCATATCGAACCGATGAAGGACATCACACCGGATGGTTCCGCCGGCATCGAACTTTATTTCTCGGCCAATACGGGCGAAGCCATGCAGCCCTTGGCGAAAATCGCCTCGGGCGGCGAAGTATCGCGTATTGCCCTGGCCTTGAAGACGGCCGGCCCCGAACGGACGACGGGCAAGACCATGATTTTCGATGAAATCGACGTCGGCATCAGTGGCCAGACAGGCCTGCAGGTCGCCGACCATATCCGCCAGCTCTCCGGGCAGGGCCAGGTCTTCTGCATTACCCACCTGCCACAGACGGCGGCCATTGCCGACCACCATTACTTCATTTATAAGAAAGAAATGGACGGCCGCACGGTTACCCAGGTCCGGGGCCTCTCGGAGGGGGAACACGTCCTGGAAATCGCCCGCATGTTCGCCGGCAACGATACGACCAAGGCCAGCATCGAAGCGGCCCGCCAGATTGTAAAGCAAGTCAAGGGCAGGTAATGCCCTTGACTTGCGATTCGACATTGCTTTGCGGGTTGACGAATGTCCGCGATAGGTATATAGTTAAATATAATTTCAAAAATCAGAAGTCCCATCAAAAGGGACTCACAGGAGGGATAGATATGCTTCGTGTATTAGTTAACGGTGCCGATGGCCGCATGGGCAGCCAGGTCGTCAAAGCCGTCTTTGAAGACCCGGAACTGGAAGTAGCCGGTGGCATCAGCATTACTCATGTCGGCGAAGATGTCGGTGACATCGCCGGTGTCGGCCACTTAGGACTGACCATCCGCGATGACCTGGGCGCTGCCCTCGATGACATCAAACCGGATGTCGTCGTCGATTTCACCACGCCGAAAGTCATCTTCAACAACGCTAAGACCTGCATCGAACACGGTGTCAATATGGTCGTCGGCACGACGGGCCTGACCGCTGAACAGCGTCATGAACTCCATGCCCTGGCTCTGGAAAAGAAGACGAGCATCTTCATTGCCCCGAACTTTTCCATCGGCGCTGTCCTGATGATGAAGCTCTCGACAGAAGTCGCTCCGTATCTGCCGGATGTCGAAATCATCGAACTCCATCACAACAATAAACTGGACGCTCCGTCCGGCACGGCCATCATGACGGCCGATAAGATCGATGCGGCCCGCAAAGAAGCTGGTGTACAGCCGGCTCCGGATAAGACCCATGAAAGCCTCGATGGCGCCCGCGGTGCTTCCGTAGATGGCATCCCCATCCACAGTGTCCGCCTTCCGGGCTATATCGCTCATCAGCAAGTCTTATTCGGGGGATATGGCGAACTGCTGACGATCCGCCACGATTCGATGGACCGCAAGTCCTTCATGCCTGGCGTCGTCTTAGCCGTCAAGAAAGTAAGCTCTCGTCCGGGCTTGACCTTTGGACTGGAAAACTATTTATAAAAAGAACCATTAGGGGAGGAAGTTTGTTATGACAAAAGAACCGGTAGTAGCGATTTTAGGTGCCACAGGTGCCGTAGGCCAGGAATTTATCCGCTTGATCGAAGAACGAAAATTCCCGTACAGCAAGTTGAAGTTATTAGCATCGTACCGTTCGGCTGGCAAGAAAATGACTGTCAACGGGGAAGAATATACCGTTGAAGAAGCCAAACCGGAATCTTTCGACGGTGTCGACATCGGCTTGTTCGCCGGCGGCTCGATCAGTAAAGAATTGGGACCTGAAGCTGCTAAACGGGGCTGCATCGTCATCGACAACTCCAGCACGTTCCGCATGGACCCCAACGTACCGCTCGTCGTACCGGAAGTCAATCCCGAAGATATCGCCTGGCACAAGGGCATCATTGCCAACCCGAACTGCTCGACGATCATCATGCTCATGGCCCTCAAGCCGATTCATGACTTGTCGCCGATCAAACGCATTATCGTCAGCACGTACCAGGCCGTTTCCGGTGCCGGCAAAGAAGGTATCGACGAACTGCGCGATGAAACGGAAGCCTACCTCAAAGGGGAAGAAATGCAGCCGAAGATCCTGCCCAGCAAGAGCCTTCCCAAGCATTATCCCATCGCGTTCAACCTCATCCCGCAGATCGATAAATTCGTAGAAAAAGACTACACCAAAGAAGAAATGAAGATGGTCAACGAAACGCACAAGATGCTCCACGACGACTCCATCGCCATTACGGCTACGACCGTCCGCGTACCGGTCTTCCGCAGCCATGCTGAATCGGTCTATGTCGAAACGGCCGATGAACTGACTGTCGATGCCGTCCGCAAAGCCATCGATGCGTTCCCCGGTGCCCAGGTCCAGGACAACCCGGCTGAAATGGAATATCCTATGCCCTTGTTCACGTCGGAAAAATACGACTGCTACGTCGGCCGTATCCGCAAGGACCTGTATAATCCGAAGGCCATCAATCTCTGGGTATCGGGCGACCAGATCCGCAAAGGCGCTGCCCTCAATGCCCTGCAGATTGCCGAATACATGCTGGCTCACGACATGATCCACTAAGTACGAAGGATGGGAGATGAACCTTTTATGTTAACTTTTCCAAATGTGATTGTTGCCATGGTCACGCCGTTCCACGAAGACGGTTCTGTCAATTATGAAGCGGCTGTTGAACTGGCTAAGAAATATGCTGATGAAGGCTCGGCCATCCTCGTCGGGGCTACGACGGGCGAAGGGGCTGTCATGACGGAAGAAGAAAAGCTCAAGCTCTTCCAAGTCACGGCAGATGCCTTGAAAGACAAGACCCTGGTCATGGGCAATGTCGGCACCAACAATACGCTCCAGACTATCGAAATGGCCAAGAAGGCCAAAGATACGGGCGTCGACGTCCTGCTGTGCATCGTCCCGTATTATAATAAACCGAACCAGGAAGGCTGTTACGCTCACTTTGCTGCCATCGCCAAGTCGACGGACCTGCCTATCTTCATTTATAACGTACCGGGCCGTACAGGCGGCAAAATCGAACCGCAGACGGTCTGCCAGCTGGCTCATGACTTCCCGAACATCATCGGCCTCAAAGACGCCAGCGGCGACCTCGATTATGCCGGCTACGTCGCAGCCAATGCACCGGAAGGTTTCCACCTCTACAGCGGTGACGACAACCTGACCCTGCCCATCGTCGCTGTCGGCGGCGAAGGCGTCATTTCCGTAGCTGCCCACGTCATCGGCAAGGAAATGAACGAAATGATCCAGGCCCATAAAGACGGCGACGTCAAGAAAGCCGCTGCCCTCCATCAGAAATACCTGCCCTTCATGAAAGGCTGTTTCTGCACGGTCAGCCCGGTTCCGGTCAAGACCATGCTCAACCTGCTCGGCTTCCCGGCTGGACCCTTCCGCCTGCCCTTGGTAGACGCTACGCCGGAAATCAAGGCCAAATGTGAACAATACCTGAAAGATATCGGTCGGCTATAAGCGCTGATAAATAGAAACCGCTCCGACCTGTACTCAAGCCTCCCTTTATAGGGGAGGTGGCCCAACGGGCCGGAGAGGTTCCTATAAATTTGGTTTTATATTAAAAAAAGCCTTGACATATTTCCGATTTCTTGTTATGATATATGAGTCGTCAGGAACGACAAGACATGACTCGGTAGCTCAGCTGGATAGAGTGACTGACTACGAATCAGTAGGTCTAGGGTTCGAATCCCTACCGGGTCACCATAGAAAAAAGCTCACGCATTTTGCGTGAGCTTTTTTGTTGTGTTTGATGTGTGATGAAAGGCTCCCTTTATAGGGGAGCTGGCCGCCGAAGGCGGTCTGAGAGGTTGATTTTTACCAGCCCCCTAGCCTCTAGCCACTTAAAAGGGACTGTCGCACGAAGGTTTCTGCCATCATGCGAAGTCCCTTTCTCTTTAATGTTTGAGGTTTGATGTATGATGTTTGAGGTGATTGCTTTAAATTTAAAACCATCCACATCAAACATCAAACTTTCAACTTCAAACTCAAAAAGAGGCTGTCTTCATGCGACAGCCTCTTTTTATACTATTTCTTCAAATTCGGCGTGCAATCGATGATGATGCTGCCCGGTTGTTTCATAACTGTGAAATTTCCCTTTGTCGAAGACAGGGCTTTTTCCAAAGTCTTGCTGTGCCATTTTTCGACGCCCATCTGGGAACCGCCGACCTCTTTCGACGAAGCCGACTGTTTCTGAGCATCTTCCGGCAGAAGGTCACTGATGTTGACGTTTTCACCATCTTTGACTTTGATGGTTACCGTCACGGCCCGGCCGTTCTGGAAGACGACTTGGTAGCGGCCATTGTGGAAGACGCGGATCGTGTCGCCCTGAGAATAGGGGTGGCCCCATTCGTTTTCCCAATCGGCCTGGGTATCGCCGATGGTGGGCAGGTTGGCGACCGGTGTTTCTTTGGTATCGGTCTGGCTCTTCGTGTCTTGGCCCTGCTTGGTTTCTCCCGGCTGTTGCTGCTGGGTCTGGGTCTGCTGTTTCTGCGGCTGCGAATTGGTCGGCGATGCCGGCGTACATCCGGCAGCCACCAGGGTGAAGAGCAGAAGGACAAGGGTAAGATAACGTTTCATAAGTAGACCTCCTTAGCGGCGCCGGCGGTTGTCCCCGCCCTTATGGCGCTGTTTATGGCGTTTTTCTTTCGTTGTCTGGTAAGTGCTGGCCGGCAGTTTGTCCCGATACGTCTTTTTCCGCTTCGGCGGTTTGCTGCTGGCCTTGACTTTGACTTGTCCCGTCAGGGTATATTTCGTGATCGTCGCATGGATGTTGTGTTCGATGCGGCGGACCCAATTTTCATCGGCTGCCGTGGCAAACATGATGGACAGGCCTTCATTGCCGGCACGGCCGGTGCGGCCGATGCGGTGGATGTAGTAGTCGACGTCATGGGGGACATCGAAGTTGAAGACATGCGTGATCCCTTCGATGTCGATGCCGCGGGCTGCGATATCCGTGGCGACCAGGATCTGCGTCTTGGCTTTGGCAAAGTCACGCAGGACCTGATTGCGGCGGCCCTGAGACATATCGCCGTGGAGTTCACCGATGTTGAAGCCCTTGGCGATGAGTTTGCCTGCCAGGAGGGAGGTCCGTTCCTTAGTGTTGCAGAAGACGATGGCCAGATAGGGATTCATTTCTGTCAGCATCTGGCAGAGTTTCGGCAGTTTCTGTTCTTCTGTCATCATGTAGATGCGCTGTTCGATATTTTCCAGGGCAATCGTCTGGCCTTCGAGGATATTGAGGACCAGCGGGCTCTGCATGTGCTTTTTGGCCAGGCCTTTGATCTTGTCCGGGACCGTAGCCGAGAAGAAGAGGAGCTGCCGCCGTTTCGGCGTCAGGCCGATGAGGGTATCGACATCTTCTAAGAAACCGGCCTGCAGCATCTGGTCCGCTTCGTCGACGATGACCCGGCGGACGCCGCTCAGGTCGAGGGAATTGCGGCGGCAGTGGTCGAGCAGGCGGCCCGGCGTACCGATGATGACGTGAGGATGGCGGTGCAGTTTCTGGAGCTGGTTCTCAATGGTCTTGCCGCCGATGAGGCTGAGGACGTCGACGCCCAGTTCCGGTGCCAGGGTATCGGCGACGTCGGCAATCTGGCGGGCCAGTTCCCGCGTCGGCGCCATGACCAGGACTTGTTCGGCGTGGATATCTGTCTTGACCTGCTGCAGTGACGGCAGGAGAAAGGCAAAGGTCTTGCCCGTACCGGTCTGGGCCTGGGCCAGGATGTCCCGGCCTTTGAACAAGGGGGGGATGGCCTGTGCCTGGACGGCCGTGGGTTCATTGATGCCCTGCTTGTGCAGGAGTTCACAAATCTTCGGCGTAATGCCGAGTGATTCAAAATTCTTTGTCATGTATGTCCCTTTCTATGCGAACTAAAATTACTTCTTATTATTTCTATTTTACACAAAAGCCAGGGCTTGCGCAAACTTTTCTTTCCTTTTGGGATATGGTATACTAAAGTGATTTCGTTTGCGTTGTTTTAGGAGGTCTTGCAGAAAATGAGTTGGTGGCGCGATATTTTGCGGCAAAGTGTCTTCATGTGTTTCTTTATCATTCCCATCCCGATCGGAGCCTATACCATCCACAGCGGGTCCAGTGCCGTCGTGGCCATGGTCAGTTATGTCTTTTTGTCCCTGGTCATCCCCGTCGCCTACGTGGGCTGCCAGGATGCGTCTTTTGGCCCTCAGGGCGGGCGGATCCGCCGCTGGGTCATGGCCCTCATGTGGTTCATCGTCTTTGCGGCTATCGGGGCTTTTACGGCTTTCATGGGCGTCTATTGGAAGGCAGCTCCTTTCTGGGAATGGCCGACCATTGGCCGCGACGTCGTCTTCATCGCCGGCATGTATGGGGAAATCAGTCTGACCATGCTCCTTGCCTTTGTCGTCTCCCAGCTCTTGCCAGGCCGAAAGGAAGTAAAATAATGGATCATTTACAAAAACAGAAGTGGCATGACCGGCTGCTGGCCATCGTCTGGGCGGCCTGCGGTATCCTGCCATTGCCTTTCGGGGCCTTTGCTTCAGATAAGCCATATATCGCCTCAGCGTCGATTCTGGCCTTTTTTATCTTGTCCTTTGCTGTTCCCTTGTGGCTGGGTCATCGCCGCCGTCGTGCGGGCAGAGACGATGATTATGCTTCGGCTGGGGCGACCCTCTATGGCGGGGCTGTCGTCCTGCTCATTGCCGTCGGCTTGCTCAACGGTTTGACCGGCTGGGACTGCTGGCATGATTATCCTGTCCGCGTCGGCTTATTCGCCTTGTGGATGCTTTTGACCATCGGTGCCCAGTACCTGGCTGCCAGGGCCGTCGATTTCTGGCTGCAGCGCCGCCGGAAATACTGGTATTCCCAATTCCTGGACCCTATCATCTACAGCCTGCCTCTGCCGTGTGCTATCCTGGGTATGTTCCTCTTTCCGACTGTCAGCGACTCTTCGGTGACGCAGAGCCTGGTCGTCGGCGTCATGGCCATCATGGGCTTCTGCTTCATCGGCATGAGTATCTTCGTCATCGCCACCTTCGCGCTTTATTTCTTCCCGTACAAACGCTATGGTTATAGCCGCAAGGAGCGCCTGGTCCATATCGTGGCCATCGTCGTCATGGTCCTCATGTGGGCCCTGGTCCAGCATATCCTCTTCGATAGCCAGATCCACGTCTTTACGTATATCTTCAAGGCCATGCCGATTCTCCAGAACAATCCCCTGGTCTTCATCACACCCTTCGTCGTAGCGGCATTGACCATCATAGGCTGCGTAGCCCTGCGCAACGTCGTCATCGCGGCGTTTAAGGCTTGATCGTTCATCGTAGGCCGTTCGTCGTTCATCGAGGTATCTGGTGGCTGTGTGAATTTTCGTCAAACAAACCACGCCCAACGGACCACAAAAAAACCTGCCGCTTTCGCGACAGGTTTTTTCTATTCATTTTATTTCTACAATGGTCTGCTTCATGATGGTGAAGCGGATGACGTATACCAGCCATCCCAGGAAGGCGGCGAAGCAGCCGCTGAGGAAGGTCGTGGCATCGGTAGTAGTCAATGCATATACGCAGTAGATAATGGATACGCCTGCCAGGAATATCGACGTATTTCTGTTACAGACTTCATTGGGGATATGTTCCTTGGTGAGGATCGTCGTCAGGGCCCCGGCACAGAGCATGTAGGGGATGACGTTGGTGACGACGGCCAGGTTGGCCAGGAGTTCGAACTGGGCAGCCAGGGTCGGGCTGATGGTCATGAGGGCCAGGAGGCTCTGCATGCAGAGGATGCACAGCATGCCTTTGACCGGTACGTCAGCACTGGTGACTTTGGCAAAAATCTTGGGGAACAGGCCGCGCTGGGCGCTGGTCTTGAAGACGCGGGCCAAGGTGAACTGCCAGGACAAGAGGGAACCGGCACAGGAGAATACCATGAGGCCCATGACGGCTTTGCCAGCCGTATCGCCGAGCATGTACGAGAAGGCCAGGCCGAAGGGAGCGCTCGATGCCAGGATTTCCGCATTGGGGACGATGCCGGCGATGACATTCGTCGAGGCGACGTAGATGATGGCGACGCCGAGGGTGCTGACGAAGGTGGCAATCGGAACGGATTTCTTCGGGTTTTCAACGGCATCCATGTTGACCGCTGCCGATTCGAGTCCCAAGAAGGACCACAACGTCAGGGCGATGGAATTGCCGACGGCATCGCTGAGTCCCAAATCATTGGGGTTCCACGAAGCCAGCCACGTAGCCGGGCTGAACCAATGCCAGCCGATGATGGAAATGCCCAGGACCGGGATGATGGCACCCCAGATGGTAATGGCGCTGAGCTTGCCGGAATAACGGGAGCCGCTGAAATTGAGGGCTGCCGCGATCCACAATAAAGCGATCGTATATAAACACGTCTGCAACGGCGTAAAGGTTGTCTCAAGGAAACCGGCGCCGTAACCCACAGCCGTAATGGCAATGGCGACGTTTGCAATTACGATGGAAACAGAGTAGGCGTAATTAGCCATAAAATGTCCTACACGCCCGAAAGCGTATTCGGAGTAACCGCCCATACCGCCTGGCTTCGTCGTGAACATGCCACATCGGGCAAAAGCCATGGCCAGGGCTAAAGAGCCTAGTGAGGTAATAATCCAGGAAATAATCGAGATCGTACCGACTTCGGCGAGCTTGGTCGGCAGCATGATGATACCGGCGCCAAGCATGTTGGCAGCAGTGACAAAGGTCAACTGTACCACAGACATTTTACGACATGTAGTTTTCATTATCAGTCCTTCTTTCGTGTTGATGCGTATAAGCATGACTTGAGTTTTTTAGCAAATTAATTCTATCATTTTTGCCGGGAAAATTAAATACTTTTTGAAAAAACGTTATATGTATTTGGGCCACTTTTCACGCTCTATATTCCAAATGGGAATAGAGTTTAGTGGTTCGTAGCTCGTGTTTCGTGGCTAAATTTAAAACCATCCGCTAGCTACTAACAACTAGCTACTAACAACTAAAAAAAGGTCTTGTCGCACTGCGACAAGACCTTTTTTACATGAGAGATGAAATTAGTCGATGTTTTCTACGACGCAAGCCGTACCCTGGCCGCCACCGATGCACAGTGTAGCCAAGCCGTATTTGCCGCCGACTTCTTTCAAGCCATAGAGCAAGGTTACGAGGATACGAGCGCCCGATGCACCAATCGGATGGCCGAGGGCGATAGCACCGCCATGGATGTTGACTTTATCCATATCGAAGCCGAGTTCACGGCAGCAGTATACAGCCTGAGCTGCGAAAGCTTCGTTAGCTTCGACGAGGTCGAGGTCTTTGACTTCGAGGCCAGCTTTAGCCAATGCTTTACGGGAAGAAGGAACAGGGCCGGTACCCATGATGGACGGATCGACGCCAGCGGAAGCATAGCTTACGACTTTAGCCATCGGTTTGAGGCCGAGTTCTTTCGCTTTATCAGCGGACATAACTACGAATGCAGCTGCGCCGTCGTTGATGCCGGAAGCGTTACCAGCAGTAACTGTGCCGCCTTTTTTGAAGGCCGGTTTCAATTTAGCAAGGCCTTCCATGGTCGTGCCTTCACGCGGGAATTCGTCTGTATCGATGACGACGTCCTGTTTTTTCTGATGAACCGTTACCGGAACGATCTGAGATTTGAATGCGCCGCTCTTGATAGCTTCGCAAGCTTTGACCTGAGAACGGACACCGAGTGCATCCTGGTCTTCACGAGTGATGCCGAAGCGTTCAGCAACGTTTTCAGCCGTGATGCCCATATGATAATCGTTGAATGCATCCCAGAGGCCATCTTTGATCATGGTATCGACGAGGACACCGTTGCCCATACGATAGCCATAACGAGCTTTAGGAACAGCGAAAGGAGCCATGGACATGTTTTCCATGCCGCCTGCTACGATGACGTCAGCGTCGCCGGCTTTAATCATCTGAGCTGCCAAGGATACGCAGCGGAGACCGGAACCGCAGACTTTGTTGACCGTAAGAGCCGGTACTTCGATAGGCATGCCAGCTTTGATCATAGCCTGACGAGCCGGGTTCTGGCCCTGAGCAGCCTGAAGGACGTTGCCCATTACGACTTCATCGACGTCTTTACCTTCGATGCCAGCACGTTTGAGAGCTTCTTTAATGACAACAGCGCCGAGTTCTACAGCCGGTGTGTTTTTGAAACCGCCACCGAATTTACCAATTGCTGTACGGCAAGCGCTTACGATAACTACTTCTTTCATTGGAATCACTCCTTGGATAATTTTTTACGTATGAAATAGGTGCCGGCGAATCAGTATGAGAGGATACACCGGGCGAAAGTATCATAATAAAAATGATACTTTGATATTGCTATCATACACCTTTTTTAAGGAAATGTACAGAGCACGTTCAAAAAATTACGTACTCCATACATCTCCCTTACTTATGGCTAGGGAATAGGGAATTTTTGAATTACAGACGTTCTACGATGATAGCCGTGCCCTGGCCGCCGCCGATGCAGAGGGAAGCCAGACCATATTTACCGTTGATTTCCGGTTCAGCCAATGCGTAGAGCAAGGTGACGACGATACGAGCGCCGGAGCAGCCAATCGGATGGCCGAGGGCGATAGCGCCGCCGTGGATGTTGACTTTGTCCATGTTGAGGCCGAGTTCGCGGACGCAGTATACGGACTGAGCTGCGAAAGCTTCATTCAATTCGATGAGGTCCATCTGGTCGACGTTCATGCCGGTCTTCTTCATGACTTTGCGGACTGCCGGAACAGGGCCAGTACCCATGATTGCCGGTTCAACACCAGCCGAAGCCCAGTCGATGATGCGAGCCAGCGGTTTGATGCCGAGTTCTTTAGCTTTTTCAGCGGACATTACGACAACAGCAGCTGCGCCGTCGTTGATGCCGGAAGCGTTACCAGCGGTAACTGTGCCGTCTTTGATGAAGGCCGGACGGAGTTTAGCCAGTGTTTCCATGGTGCAGTTCGGACGGATGAATTCGTCTTTGTCGACGATGACATCGCCTTTTCTCTTATGAACCGTTACCGGGACGATCTGGCTGTCGAATTTGCCTTCCTGCTGAGCTTTGTAAGCCAACTGTTCGGAACGGCAAGCCAGTTTATCCTGATCTTCACGGGTTACATTGAAGCGAGCGGCAACGTTTTCAGCCGTTACGCCCATGTGGTAGTTGTTTTCCGTGCAGAACAGGCCATCGCGCATGAGCAAGTCTTCGAGGACGCCGTTGCCCATACGATAACCGCGGCGGCCTTTAGCGATGGAGTAGGGGGCGTTGGACATGGATTCCATACCACCGGCTACGATGATGTCAGCATCGCCGAGTTTGATCTGCTGGGAAGCGAGGGAAATGGCACGCATACCGGAACCGCAAAGTTTATTTAATGTGAAAGCAGGAACTTCCTGAGGAATACCCGAATGAAGGGCTACCTGACGGGCCGTGTTTTCACCGCAGCCAGCCTGGAGTACGTGGCCCATGATGACTTCGTCGATCTGGTCGACAGGAATACCTGCGCGTTTGATTGCTTCAGTAACAGCAGCTACACCGAGGTCTACCGCGGTGACGTCTGCGAACTGGCCATTGAAACTGCCGATGGCCGTACGGCAAGCACTTACGATAACAGCATCTCTCATTAGAAAAACCATCCTTTCGTGATGTGAAACAAAGTATAGAATAATATAGTATATAAGACTTAGTTGACGGAGCCGCCGCTTACGCAGCTCCTTGGGGGTTACGCTGAAATGAAGAACTTGAGTTCTAAATTTCACAATCTCCATGCCTATATAGTACATTTTTTCACAAGGAAATGCAAGAGGAAAATGAATTTTCCCTATGCTAGATAATCATGATAAAGAAAGGGTCAGATGAGAAAAGAATAAAGAGAACGAATAATTTGGTATACGTATGGTTGGCGGCTAGCCGCTCGTAGAGCCGTCCTGGTCCAGGCGGCCCGTTATAGGAATCCCATAAAAAACGCAGGTCCGCTGTTTGCAGGCCGCGGCGGCGATGATGCTGTAGGGACGCCACGTGGGGCGCCCGTTATGACTTTGGGGGATTCTCTCGGCAAACGGAGTGGGAAATCGCACATTTCCTAGGCGGGCCGCCCTTTGGGACGGCCCCTACGAACCCCTAGCCACTAGCCCCTAACCACTAAAAAAGGGCTTGCCGCGATGCGGCAAGCCCTTTTCCTATTCCTTTTAAAGAAGATGAGCGATGAAACTGTACGAAAGTAAAGCGCCCATGGAGATGATGATTTTTGCGTCTGCACTTAAATTCATAGTTCTTACCTCTTTTCTTCTTTAATATATTGCGAAACTTAATAATTTTAAATATGTATCAGATATTGAATCCGGAAATCGGAACTCTTTATCTATAAATATAATATCATATGCGTAAATAAAATCAATAGCCAGAAAATGCAACGACTTGACACCTGTATTACCACAATGCAAATATAGGTATTTGAACAGTATAAAAACAGGAAAATGGCCGAAAAATCCTTTTAAATAGAATAAACAAAAGCAAAGGACAAGAAGTGTAAAAGTGAATAAAATAGATATTTATTCAAAACAGAAAAATATTAAATTTTACGTTAAAATAAAGTATAAACTTAAAAATAGAAAAATGGTGACTGACAGGCACTAGCGACAGGGCGGGAAATGCCTTATAATGGATACAATATCCTTTGATGCCGTGACGTCGTTACGGCTGTCATCAGTAAGTGAAATTATTATATAAATGTTTTATATAGTGGGAGGAGTATCATGGGATTTTTTGATGCCTTTTTTAAAGAACACCAGAGAACGAAGAGCGAGGAAATCTATGACAAGGCCTTGCAGATTTTCAATTCGCCGGAATTACAGAATCAGGCCCTGTCAGGCAAACTGGCCGACAAGGTGACGCATGGCGAAGATTGTGACATCATTCCAGGTTCATATGGTCGTTTTGGCCACGATAGGACCAATCCAATTCCCGTCAATGGACCGAGTGGAGAATTTGTCTACTTATCGCGCCTGCGCCTGCGCCGGACCGGATCGATGGTCTTTTTCCACAAAGCCGGCAGCGTCGACGGCATCGATGTCTTTGAACTGACCAACGTCAGCGGCAAGTTCGTCGACCGCCTGTATGTCGACATGTACCATCCCCGCTGTTCCCGCCGCTATCCGGAAGGCTATACGCTGGAAAAGGAAGCTGTCTTTCCCCGCGGAGTGACGACGAACCTGCCCGATTTCCCCAAAGGACTCTACAAAGCCATCAAAAAAGAAGCCAAGCAGCGCCTGGGCATCGACGTCGCTGATAAAGAAAGCGATTGCATCGATGTACCGGCTGTCCAGGAGGCGTTAGCCCATCTGCGGAAGGAAAGGCCGGTGGCTCCTGTCATGAAGCCATTGAAATAAAGGGAAACTATGGTATAATTACACCAGGTTAGTAATGTAGATTATTAGGAGGGTTATCGATGAGAGAATTACCAAAAGCCCATGAAATTTGGCGCCATTTCAAAAAAAATACTTATGAAATCATCACCATTGCCGAACATACGGAAACCGGTGAAAAATTTGTCATTTACAAGGCCTTGCACGATACGATGAAGACCTATGCCCGCCCGTTGAAGGATTTCATGAGCGAAGTCGATAAGGAAAAATATCCCCGTGCTGAACAGGATTATCGTTTCGTCAAGATTAAATAACCTTGACAAGGCCTGCCATGGCTGATATAATATGTACTGTTGAAAATAAAGCAGAAGCTATCCGCTTCTCACCTTACAAGACGGTCGTGTCACTAGGGTCTATGACGGAAACGTAGAGCGGATAGTCATGCTATCCGTTCTTTTTTTATTTCGGAGGTGAAAGACGATTAGTAAGGAATTACGTATCAACGATCAAATCAGAGCCCGTGAAGTGCGCGTGGTCAGTGATTCTAACGAACAGCTCGGTGTCATGTCTCTCCGTTCGGCCCGCCAGATTGCGGAAGAACGGCATTTGGACCTGGTAGAAGTCGCACCGAATGGCAAACCGCCTGTCTGCCGCATCATGAACTACGGGAAATACCGTTATGAACAGCAGAAGCGTGAAAAGGAAGCCAAGAAAAAACAGAAAGTCTTGACATTGAAAGAAGTAAAGCTTCGTCCCAATATCGAAGACCATGACTTCTACGTTAAGATGAAAGCTGCGCAGCGTTTCCTGGGTGAAGGCAGCAAAGTCAAAGTTACGATCATGTTCCGCGGCCGCGAAATGAGCCATCCGGAACTGGGCCGTGATTTGCTGGTTCGATTCGCTGATGAATTGAAAGACACCGCCCATGTAGAAAAAGAACCTAAAATCGAAGGCAGAAACATGACCATGGTCATCGCTGTCAACAAGAAGTAACAGGAGGACAATTATTATGCCGAAATTGAAAACTCGCCGTGCTGCGGCAAAACGCTTTAACACAACTGGTACAGGTAAAATCAAACGCATGAAACCGTATAAGAGCCACATCCTGGAAAGCAAGAGCCCGAAACGTAAACGTAACCTGAGAAAAGCTACGCTCGTTTCCAAGACCATGACCGAAGCCGTCCGCAAGATGTGCCCGTTCATCTAATAGGGAAAATACTTTTTTTGATATAGATTCGGAGGAATAGACTAATGGCAAGAATCAAAGTTGGCGTTACAGCACACGCTCGTCATAAAAAAATCTTAAAAATGGCTAAAGGCTACCGCGGTACCCGCAGCCGTCTCTTCAAAAAAGCTAACGAAAGCGTCATGAAAGCGCTCTACTACGCTCGTCGTGACCGCCGCGCCAAGAAACGCGAATTCCGTAAATTGTGGATTGCCCGTATCAACGCTGCAACTCGCGCTAACGGCCTCAGCTACAGCCGCTTCATCTGCGGCCTCACCAAAGCTGGTGTCATCGTAAACCGCAAAATGCTCGCTGACCTCGCCGTCAACGACGCAGCTGCTTTCGCAAAACTCGTAGAAGTTGCAAAAGCACAGTAATTTATGTAAATAAAAATCCCCTGCATGAAGGTTTCCACCGTCATGCAGGGGATTTTTTTCTGCAGGGGCTGGCAACTATCAGCCACGAATCACGAACCACGAATCACGAACCACGAAAAAAGGCGCTGTCTTCATGCGACAGCGCCTTTTTTTCAATGCCGCCAGGCCTTGGGCACGGGGATGAGGAAGGCGAAGATGGCGCCTATGATGGCGCAGATCCAGAGGCACTGCAGGGCCGTGGGGATGCCCCACTGGTCAGCGCCCCAGCCGACGATTGGCGAAATGAGGCCGCCAATAGTCGTCGTCAGACCCAGGGTGACGCCAGAAGCGAAGCCGACGTTTTTGCCGAGGTATGTCTGCCCCAGGACGACGATGGGACTGTAAGCGGCGAACAGCGAAAAGGCGACGGGGATGAGCAGCAGCGTCGCTGCGATGAGGTTCGTACTGTTTACCAGGAAGAACATGGAAGGAATCATGATCAGCATGGAGCCGCGAAGGACGCGGAGAAAGCCGAAGCGGTCGGCCAGGACCCCGCCGAGGAAGGTGATGACGACGCCCATGGAAAAGAGGATGGACAAGGCCAGACTGCCTGTGGACGGCGAGGTATGCAGGACGTGGATCCAGTAGAGGGGAATGAAGGTGTTACAGACCGTAAAGCCGACGGAACGGACGAAGATGACGACGGATAAGCGTCCAAACGCGCTCCAGTCGTTGGTCAGGACTTCGCCGGGATGAGCCTGTTTTTCGGCCAGGTTGGCATCGTTGACCAAGGCTAAGATGTGCGGCATCTGATGATAGAGGATGAAGGCGATGATTGCATTGACGATGCCGAAGATGACCAGACCGTGGATGTCGAAGGCATAGGCACAGGCGCCGGCTACCATGGGGCCGATGGCGAAGCCGGCATTGCCGCCGACGGAGAAAGTCCCCAGGGCCTGTCCCTTGCGGTCGCCGGCGATGTTGTTGACCATACGGGCCGCTTCGGGGTGATAGATGGAAGAACCGAAGCCGCTGAACATGGAACAGAGGAAGATGAACCAATAATTCTGAGTAAAGGCCAGCAGGGTCAGGCAGAGGCCGCAGAGGACGGGGCCGAGCGGTGCGAACCAGGGCTTGGACACCTTATCGGAGTAATAGCCGAAAATCGGCTGGGATACGGACGATAAGAGCATATTGGCAAAGATGAGCGTCGCCGCGTCTTGATAACTCAGGTTACACGACGAGATGAAATAGGGCAGGAGGGCCGGGATGGCGCCTTGCGCCCAGTCTACGGAAAAATGGCCCGTAGCGAATAGGTATACATAAGGACTTAGTTTCTTCATACAAATCCTCCTTTCAAGAAATATGAATCGTTTCTATTATAACATAGACTATTTTCCTTTTCCTGTTGGTGTTATAATAATAACAAACTAATCAATATATATTAGAAGGAGTGGTTATTATGGCATCAAAAGAAATGTACGCCCTGGGGTCACAGGCTTCGGTCATCCGCGACCTTTTTGCTTATGGCCAGCAGCAGGCGGCTGTCGTCGGCAAGGAAAATGTCTTTGATTTCAGTATCGGCAATCCGACTGTCCCGGCTCCAGCCTGCGTCAAAGAAGCCATTGAAGATATCATGGAAACGCGGGAATCGGCAGCCATCCACGGTTATACGGCCGCTGCTGGCGATACGGCTGTCCGCCAGGGCCTGGCTGACTTCATGAACCAGACTTATGACGCCCAGGTACGGGCCGATAATTTCTATATGACCTGCGGGGCTGCGGCCTCTTTGACGATCAGCCTCAAAGCCCTCGTCGAAAGCCCGGATGACGAAATCATCCTCATTGCACCGTTCTTCCCGGAATATACGGTCTTCGTCCAGAATGCCAATGCCAAATCCGTCGTCCTGCCGCCGGATACGGAACACTTCCAGATTTCCCTGGATGCCTTGGAAAAGGCCATTACGCCTCATACGCGGGCAGTCATCATCAATTCGCCGAACAACCCGTCTGGCGTCGTCTATTCCGCCGATACTTATGAAAAACTGGCCGCTTTGCTGACGCGGAAATCCCAGGAAATCGGTCATGCCATCTATATCATCTCAGATGAACCGTACCGGGAAATCATTTACGATGGCCTTCCCATCCTCTATGTCCCGAAATTCTATAAAGATACGATTATCTGCTATTCCTACAGTAAATCCCTGAGCCTGCCTGGCGAACGTATCGGCTACGTCCTGGTCCCGGACTGCGCTGCCGATGCCAAGGAAGTCTATACGGCTGTCTGCGGGGCCGGCCGTTCCATGGGCTTCGTCTGCGCACCTCATCTCTTCCAGGACGTCGTCCTCAAATGCCTGGGCCAGACCAGCGATATGAATATTTACGACGAAAACCGCAAGCTTTTATATAATGGATTAAAAGAAATGGGCTACGACTGCGTCTATCCGAGCGGTGCTTTCTACCTCTTCGTCAAATCGCCCGAAGCCGATGCCAAGGCTTTCTCCGATAAGGCCAAGAAACTGAACCTGCTCATCGTCCCGGCCGACAGCTTTGGCTGCCCTGGCTACGTCCGCGTATCGTATTGCGTCGATCCGGATATGATCAAACGGTCTTTTGCTGCCTTTAAGAAATTGATGGAACAGTATCAATAAAAAAGTGTAAGAAATTGGAAGAATTTCCTTGACACGTCCTGTATCTGTGGTATACTAAACAAGTCGTTAGGAAATGGGCCTATAGCTCAGCTGGTTAGAGCGCACGCCTGATAAGCGTGAGGTCGGTGGTTCAAGTCCACCTAGGCCCACCAATTTTTTCACTTGACAATTTTCTGCGATATGTTATACTAAGCAAGTCCCATGACATGGGCCTATAGCTCAGCTGGTTAGAGCGCACGCCTGATAAGCGTGAGGTCGGTGGTTCGAGTCCACCTAGGCCCACCACACAGACCATCGTTTGGATTATTCCGGAACGATGGTTTTTTTTTCAACAGAAGGAGGGGAGACCATGACGGAAAGTGAAAGGCAGCTCCAGGCGATGGCCCTGTCGATTCAGGCAGCCCGTCAGCAGGCCGGATGCAAGGTACCTGTTGCGGCACCGCCAGCAGCGGCTGATGCGATTCCCAATCTCGGCGGCGAAGCCCGGTCAGGCGACTGCCTGGTCAGTATGCTGGCCAGCGGCAGCAAGGGCAATGCGGCCTATATCCGTTGTGGGAAGACGAATATCCTCATCGACGCCGGCATCAGCTGTCGCCGTATCGAACAGGGATTGAAGCGCTATGACTGCACCTTGAGCGACCTCGACGCGGTCTTCATCACCCATGAACATTCGGACCACGTCAACGGCTTGGCGACGCTTCTCAAGCGGACGGCCATGCCCGTCTATACGACGGCCGAGACCTGGCAGGCCATGGGCCGGAAAGTAGAAGGCTTCCAGGACCGTTTCGTCCGGCTGACGCGGCGCGTAGGACTGAAAGACATCCAGGTCATCCCCTTTGCCATCTCCCACGATGCGGCCCGGCCCGTCGGTTATACTATCTGCCACGGCGATTCGAAGATTACCTTGGCGACGGACTTAGGCTGTGTCAGCCCCGACGTCGCAGCCGCTGCGGCTTATGCGGATATCCTCATCTTAGAAGCCAATCACGATGAGCAGATGGTCCGCAACGGTCCGTATCCGTATCCGCTCCAGCAGCGCATCCTTGGCCGCTGGGGGCATCTGTCCAACAAGACGGCAGCCGCTTTTCTGGCCGGTCTGCCGACGAAAGGCGTCATGCGGGTCCTCCTGGCCCACCGCAGCGAAAAGAACAATACGCCGTCCCTGGCGCTGCACACGATGCGTACAGTCTTATCCCAGGCCGGCCGGGTCATCGGCCAGGATATCTTATTACGGCTGGCCTGCCAGAAGGGCAGTGTCCGCTTCCAGGAAGGGAGTCATGAACTATGATGCAACGCAAACATATCATCACGGCAGCTGCTGCCGTCGTCCTCATCGCTGTCGGCGTCTTCGGCGGCTTCAAGATCCACGATGCCTTTTTTACGCCGAGCGGCACTTATAACGGAACCGTGAACCAGCTCCAGGAACCGTCGAAATCGGATTCCATCTCGGATGCCCGAAATACGGCTGTCGTCCAGGCTGCCAAGAAGGTCAGCCCGGCCGTCGTCGGCATTACGACTAAAGTCTATAACCGCGATATGTTCAACCGGAAAGTCCTGGTCGGTGAAGGCGTCGGTTCCGGCGTCATCTTCGACAAGGCCGGCTATATCGTAACCAATAACCACGTCGTCGGTACGGCCAAGACGGTCATCGTCTCCCTGGCCGATGGCCAGAGTACGGAAGGGACCGTCGTCGGCCGCGATGAAAAGACGGACTTAGCCGTCGTCAAGATCAAGATGGACAACCTGCCCGTCGCTGAATTTGGCGACAGCGATTCCCTGCAGGTCGGCGAACCGGCCATTGCCATCGGCAACCCGCTGGGCCTGGAATTTCAGGGGACCGTCACGGTCGGCGTCATCAGCTCTTTGAACCGGACTATCGGTGCCGAAGGGCAGAGCATGAAGCTCATCCAGACTGACGCTGCCATCAATCCGGGCAATTCCGGCGGCGCTCTCGTCGATGCTGACGGCAAGGTCATCGGCATCAACAGCGCCAAGATTTCTAAAGAAGGTGTCGAAGGCCTGGGCTTCGCCATTCCTATCAACGCAGCCCGCCCGATCCTGCAGGACCTCATCCAGAACGGCAAGGTCGTCCGCCCGTACCTCGGCTTATACGGCCTGGACCAGCAGATGGCTGCCCGCTTCGGCATGAGATTGAATGTACCTGGCATTTACGTCTATAAAGTCGCTGCCGGCGGACCTCTGGATCAGGCAGGACTCAGACACGGCGACGTCATCTTGAAACTCGATGGCACCGATGTCAAAGACTTCAGCGCCCTCCAGAGCGTCATGGACAAGCACAATGTCGGCGATTCTGTCAGCCTGGATTATACGCGCAACGGTTCGGACCACGAAGTCACCGTCGTCCTCCAGGAAAGTCCGCAGAATGATTCGTCAGACCAGGGGGATGGGACCAACTGATGAAGTATCACGTCATTACCATCGGCAAGATCAAAGAGAAATACCTCACCGCCGGCATCGACGAGTTTTTGAAGCGCCTGCGCCCGTATGGCCAGGTCGAAGTGACCGTCCTTCCTGAAGAGAAGATGCCTGAGAATCCGTCGCCGGCCCAGAAGGCCCAGGTCCTCGACAAAGAAGGGGAGAAGATGCTGCGCCACGTCCGCCAGGGCTCGCACCTCTTCGCCCTGGATGTACAGGGGAAACTCGTATCCTCTGAAGATCTGGCAGCGTCCTTTGCCAAACTGGCCCTGTACGGCTGCAGTGAAATCTCCTTCATCATCGGCGGCCCCTTCGGCCTGAGCGACCTCGTCCGCCGCAAAGCCGACAACTGCATTTCCTTTGGCCGTATTACCTTGACCCATCAGATGATACGCCTCCTCTTATTGGAACAAATCTACCGGGCCATCAAGATCGACCGGCACGAGCCGTATCACTTATAAAACAAAGCCCCTCCCGTGGAAGTTATGCCTATCCAGGGAGGGGCTTTTTCTTGACATCTCCCGGCTGCGGACGGTATAATAAATCTGAAACATGTGACTGACGGAAGTGGAGTTACCACGGGGAGCATGATTCATACGAGCCGACCGTCTGGGCGAAACGTTCCAGAAGTGTCGGTATTTTTTTATTTTTGCTTAACTATTCAGGAGGAATCACCATGAAAGAACTGCAATTAAAATACGGCTGCAACCCCAATCAGTCGTCGGCCCGGGTTTATATGAAAGACGGCAGCGACCTGCCCTTTACGGTCCTCAACGGCCGCCCCGGTTATATTAATTTGCTCGACGCCTTCAACAGCTATCAGCTGGTCAAAGAATTGAAAGAAGCAACGGGCCTTCCGGCTGCGGCTTCCTTCAAGCACGTCAGCCCGGCTGGGGCCGCCGTCGCCACGGAAATGAGTGATACCCTGAAAAAAATATACTGGGTCGACGATTTGAAATTGTCACCCCTGGCTTCGGCTTATGCTTGTGCCCGCGGTGCCGACCGCATGAGCTCTTATGGTGATTTCGTCGCCTTGTCCGACGTCTGCGACGTTGAAACGGCAACGCTCCTCAAACGGGAAGTTTCGGACGGCGTCATCGCTCCGGGCTACAGCGACGAAGCCCTGGCCATTTTGAAGACCAAGAAGAAGGGGAACTACTGCGTCCTCCAGATTAACCCGGACTACAAGCCGCGCTTAATCGAATCGAAGGAAGTCTACGGCGTCACTTTTGAACAAGAACGCAACGAAGCCAAGATCACGACGGACCTCTTTAAGAATATCCCGACGAAAAACAAGGATATCCCCGCCGATGCCCAGCGCGATTTGATGATCGCCCTCATCACCCTGAAATACACTCAGTCCAACTCGGTCTGCTACGTCAAAGACGGCATGACCATCGGCGTCGGCGCCGGTCAGCAGTCCCGCGTCCACTGCACGCGCCTGGCTGGTAACAAAGCCGATATCTGGTGGCTCCGCCAGAATCCGAAAGTCCTGAATCTGCCTTTCCGCGACGATGTCCGCCGCCCGAACCGCGACAACGCTATCGACGTCTACATCTCCGATGATTACGAAGATGTCCTGGCCGACGGCATCTGGCAGGATCTGTTCACGGAAAAACCGGAACCGCTCACACGGGAAGAAAAGAAAGCCTGGATTGCCCAGCTCCACGGCGTCGCCTTGGGCAGTGATGCTTTCTTCCCCTTTGGTGACAACATCGAACGGGCTCATCGCAGCGGTGTCGACTACATCGCCCAGGCCGGCGGCTCCATCCGCGATGACAATGTCATCGAAACGTGCGATAAATACAACATCGCCATGGCCATGACCGGCCTGCGCCTGTTCCATCATTAAGCATATCCCCCTTTCTGTCGGGAAAGGTCGTTTTCTTTTATATTCAATGTTTGGGGTTTGATGTTTGAAGTTTGATGTAATGGCTTTTAAATTTAAAATCATTTGCTAACTGCTAACCCCTAACTGCTAACTGCTTAAAAGGAGCTGTCGCGATGCGACGGCTCCTTTTTCCACCAATTCCAGGAGGGCCGCCCTTTGGGACGGCCCCTACGAGCCACGAACTACGAGCCACGAACCACGAAACAAGAGGTGATATCATGAAAACCTATACATCTGTCTGCCCTTATGACTGCCCCGATGCCTGCGGGCTTGTCGTTTCTGTCGACGACGGCCGCGTCGTGTCCGTCGCCGGCGATGGGGCCCATCCTTTTACGCGCGGGACGTTGTGCCCGAAGATGGCCCATTATGAACGGACCGTCCATTCGCCGCGCCGTCTGACGATGCCTTTGAAGCGGACCGGGCCCAAGGGAAGCGGCCAGTTTGCACCTATTTCCTGGGACCAAGCCCTGGCGGAGATTGCTGAAAGGTGGAAGGCGATTATTGCCGATTGTGGTGCCGAAGCCATCCTGCCTTATTCCTATGCCGGCACCATGGGCATTGTCCAGCATGATGTTCTGCACGGACTGTTTTACCGTCTGGGCGCTTCGGAACTGGACCGGACCATCTGCGCTCCGGCCAAAGGGCAGGGATTCAAGGATGTCATGGGCAGCACCATGCCGACGGCACCGCAGGAAGCTCAGGACAGCGACTGCATCTTCCTCTGGAGTCTCCACATGGTGGCGACGAATATCCATTTCCGCCACGATGTCGAAACGGCCCGGCGCAAAGGGGCCGTCGTCTGGTGTATTGATACGTACCGCCATAAGACGGCTGATTTAGCCGACCATTTCGTCGCCGTCCGCCCGGGGACCGATGGAGCCCTGGTCCTGGGCATGATGCATGTCCTCGACCGCGATGGACTGGCCGATGAAGCCTTTCTGGCGGCAAACGTCCTCGGCTGGGACGAACTGAAAGTTCAGGTCCTCCCCAAGTATACGCCGGAAGCCGTGCAGGCTATCACCGGCGTACCGGCTGCGACTGTCGTCGCCTTGGCCCAGGCCTACGGACAGGCCCGGGCGCCTTTCATCCGCCTCGGCAGCGGCCAGTCGCGCTATCGCAACGGCGCCATGACGACACGCCTCATCACCTGTCTGCCTGCCGTCGTCGGCGCCTGGGGCAAGAAAGGGGCCGGCCTGTTGACGTCGGCATCGGCGTCGAAAGCCTATGATAAAGAAATCGTCACCCATTCCGATTGGAAACAGCCAGGCAAGCGCATCGTCAACATGTGCTGCCTCGGCCAGGCCTTGACGGAAGATGATAGCATCCGCAGTCTCTTCGTCTATTCGTCGAACCCGGCCTGCACGGCGCCGGACCAGAACCAGGTCCTGAAAGGACTTTGCCGGGACGATTTATTCACCGTCGTCCATGAACGCTTCATGACCGATACGGCCCGCTATGCCGACCTCGTCCTGCCGGCGACGACGTCCCTGGAGCACGACGATGCTTATTATTCTTATGGCAACTATACGATTCAGTGCGGCTATGCGGCCATTCCGCCAGTCGGCCAGAGCCGCTCCAACTGGCGCATCGCCTGTGACCTGGCCCATGCCCTGGGAATCAAGGATGAGTTCTATAATCGCTCGGAAAGGGACCTCGTCGAAGCCCTGGCTGCATCGACGACGAAATGGCCCCTTCCGGTAGACCGGCAGCGGCTGCTCCAGGGATTGCCGACGCCGCTGCCCCTGCCGGACGATTATCAGACCCGCTTTGGAACGCCATCAGGGAAAATCGAAATCCGCAACGAAGCCCTGGCCCAGCCTTTGCCCGACTATATGCCTTTGGCTGAAGATGACGGCACCCTGGCTTTCGTCAACGGCCCGGATATGCGCATCCTCGATTCGTCCTTCAATGAACGGGACGAGCTGACGGCCGGCCACATCATGGACCTCTTCGTCCATCCCGATGATGCAGCCCGCTATGGACTGACAGAAGGGCAGACCGTGACCTTGGCCAATGAACGGGGCCAGGCCGATTTCACCGTCGTCATTTCCGACCGGACCGTACCAGGCCAGGTCGTCAGCGAAGGCGTCTGGTGGCGCGAATGGGTCAAAGGGCAGGGGGCTTCGGTCAACGTCCTCACGTCCCAGCGCCTGACCGATGAAGGTGCCGGCAGCACCTTCTACGACGTCCGGGTCTCCATCATCAAGTAGAGAGCACTGTTGCCACATCCGTAGAGGCGGGCTTGCCACGTGGGCGCCCGCCAGCAGCTGTGCGTTATTGGCTGTCTGGCGGATATGCCATCTGACAAGTAAAAATACTTGACAGATGGGTCGCTTTCCGTTATAATACCAAAGTACGCTGTTTGAAAGGCGGTGAAGCCATGCTTGAAGATGTAGTCCGCAAGGGACGGCTCCTCGATTTGTACGGGCCTTTGCTTACGGAAAAACAACGGCGCTGCATGGAAATGTATTTCGATATGGACTTGTCCCTTAGCGAAATCGGTGAAGAACTGCACATTTCCCGTCAAGGTGCCTATGACATGCTCAAGCGCGCGTCCCACTCGCTGGAAAATTACGAACAGCGCCTTCATCTGCTGGCCCGCTACGATGCGGTCCGGGATAAAATCGATGAAGTAGAGTGGCTTCTCGACCGGGAAGAACCGCAGACCCTTGAAAGAGCGAAACAGCTTTTGCATGAAATAGAGTTATAGAAGGAGGCCCCTTATGCCATTTGAAAGTCTGTCCGAACGATTCCAGGCGGCATTTAAAAAACTCCGCGGCAAAGGGAAGCTTTCTGAAGAGGATGTCAGCGAAGCGCTGAAAGAGATGCGCCGCGCCCTTCTGGAAGCGGACGTCAACTTTGCCGTCACCAAAGATTTCATCAAGAAAGTAAAAGAAAAGGCCGTCGGCGAAGAAGTTTTCGGCAGCCTCAACGCGTCGCAGACGGTCATCAAGATTGTCCGCGATGAACTGACGGAACTCCTCGGCGGGACACAGAGCCGGATCACCATCGCCCCCAAGCCACCGACCATCATCATGCTCGTCGGCCTCCAGGGCGCCGGCAAGACGACGACAGCTGCCAAACTGGCTAAGAAGCTGAAGTCCCAGGGCAAGAGCCCGCTCATGGTTGCAGCCGACGTCTACCGTCCGGCCGCTATCACGCAGTTGCAGGTCCTCGGCCAGGAACTGGACATGCCCGTCTACACTGAAGAGGGCAGCAAGGACCCTGTAGCCATCGCCCAACATGCGATACCCTATGCGACCAGCCATTTACGCGATGTCGTCATCATCGATACGGCCGGCCGTTTACATATTAATGAAACACTCATGGATGAACTCATCAATATCAAGAATGAAGTCCATCCCCATGAAATCCTGCTCGTCGTCGACGCCATGACCGGTCAGGATGCCGTTACGGCTGCATCGGCCTTCGATAAAGCTCTCGGCATCGACGGTATCATCATGACCAAGCTCGATGGCGATGCCCGCGGCGGTGCTGCCTTGTCCATCAAGGCCGTTACGGGCAAACCAATCAAGTTCATCGGCGTCAGCGAAAAGCTCGACGGTCTGGAAGAATTTCATCCGAACCGCTACGCGTCGCGTATCCTCGATTTAGGCGACGTCGAAACAATCATCGAAAAGGCCCAGGCAGCCTTCGATGAAGAGTCGATGGAAAACATGAAGAAGACCATGAAAAGTGGTACCTTTACCTTCGATGACTTCCTGTCCCAGCTCCATATGATCAAGAAGATGGGCAATATGGGCAGTCTCCTGAGCCTCATTCCGGGCATTGGGAAATACAAGAAAGAACTCGACAAAGTCGACATGGACGGCAAAGAATTTAAACGGATCGAAGCCATCATCACATCCATGACGGCCCAGGAACGGTCGAGTGCCAATCCGAAGATGCTCATCAAGGACAGCCGCAAGCGCCGCATCGCTAAAGGCAGCGGCACCCGCGTACAGGATGTCAACCGCCTCATCAAGCAGTTCGCAGAAATGCAGAAGATGATGAAGCAGGCCAAGAAAGCACAGAAGAATAAACGACGGGGTTTCATGCCGCGTCTGCCTTTTTAAATGGATTTCCCTTTTTTTGTGGAAATAAGATACTATATCAAGGAGGTGATTTTCAATGATTAAAATTCGTTTGGCTCGTTTAGGTGCTAAAAAGAAACCGATCTACCGTGTCGTCGTCGCTGATTCCCGCGATGCTCGTAACAACGGTCGCCCGGTCGCTACGTTGGGCATGTACGATCCGTCCAAAGACATGGACTCTCGTCTGACTGTCGATGCTGAAGCAGCTGTAGCATGGCTCGGCAAAGGCGCACAGCCTACAGATACGATCCGTTCTATCTTCAAAAAAGCTGGCATCATGGCTCAGTTTGAAGCATCCAAAAAGTAAGTGAGGCTGGATACTATGGAAGAATTGATTGCATGTATCGCCCGGTCCCTCGTCAAGAACCCGGATGCGGTTACAGTTACCAAGATTCAAAAAAAAGGCCTCGAAGTCTATCAGCTTCATGTCGCACCCGAAGATATGGGTAAAGTCATTGGCAAACAGGGTAAAATTGCGAAAGCATTGCGCCTTGTTGTCAAGGCTGCGGCAGTGAAGGCTAACAAGAAAGTATCAGTGGATATCGTATAGGAGGAACCATGGATCAGATTACATTGCGCGTTCCTGTCGCTGTCAAAGCAAAGGTGACGCAGGCCCTCAAGGATCGTATCCTCAAAGGTGCTGACCAGGCCCTGAGTGACATCGATCGGGAAATGCAGAACCTGGAATTCCAGGCTAAACGCATGATGACCGAACAGGCTAAAATCGATGCCCAGGGGTTGATTTCCTTGCGTGCTAAAGTAGAAGAACAGAAACAGCGTCTTGCTGCAGCAAAAGCAAAGGCACAGCACGACAGAGAAGAAGCTGAACAGTTGACAATCGGTTCCGAAATCAGACAAGGCACGCTCGAACAGACTGTCGTTGTCAAGGTCGGCGATGATTTAGAAAAATTGATGGGAACAGAAATCTTGCTTGAAGACGGCAAGATTGTTTCTATCCGCCAATAGAATACGATGGCTGAATTAGATCTTTTTACAATCGGTCAAATCGTTGCCCCGCACGGCGTGCGGGGTGATGTTCGTATTTATCCCGATACGGATTTTCCGAAACGATTCCTGAAAATGAAATACGGCTACATCAACGGCAAAAAATATGAAGTAGAATCTGCACGTCTTCATAAGCGGGTCGTCCTCATGAAATTTGTCGGCGTCGATGATCGCAACGCAGCGGAACTCTTGGTCAAGAAAGACCTGCAGGTCCCGCGCGAAGATTTAGTACCCCTGAAAAAAGGCCAGCACTATATCTACGACATCCTCGGCTCGGCCGTATATGACCTTCAGGGCCATGAACTGGGAAAACTTACAGACGTACTGCGCACGGGCAGCAACGACGTCTACGTCGTCACTGCCGATGACGGCAAGGAAACACTCCTGGCCGCCATTCCCGATGTCATCAAGTCCATTGATGAAGGCGAAAAGAAAATCGTCGTCGATCCGCCGGAGTGGGTGGACGAATGAGAATCGACATTATCTCACTCTTTCCGGAGTTCATCGAAGCTTTTTTTCAGCACAGCATCATCGGGCGGGCCCGGGCAGCCGGTCTGTTGGATCTGGATGTGACCAATCCACGTAATTTCACGTATGACCGCCATCACATGGTCGATGATACCATCTATGGCGGCGGCTGTGGGATGCTCATGAAAACAGCGCCCCTCTATGCCGCTGTCGAAGCCGTGCGGCGTCAAGTTCCGCGGCGGCGTATCATCTTCATGGGGCCCGCAGGGCAGACCTTTACGCAGGCCAAAGCACGCGAGCTGGCGACATACGACCAGCTTATTTTATTATGCGGCCATTACGAAGGCGTCGATTACCGCGTTGAGCAGGATTTGGCCGATGAAACTATTTCCGTCGGCGATTACGTCCTTACTGGCGGTGAACTGCCGGCTATGACCGTTACCGATGCCGTGGCCCGCATGATTCCCGGAGTCCTCGGCGCAGCTGCCGGGGCCGCTGACGATTCTTTCTATTCGTCGCTCCTGGAATATCCGCAGTACACTAAGCCTGCCGTCTTTCGCGGCATGGCCGTACCGGAAGTCCTGCGAAACGGCGATCACGCCAAAATCGATGCCTGGCGCCGGGAGGCGTCGCTAGCGCGGACCTTGGAATTACGGCCAGATCTTTTGCAGCACTGCGATTTGTCGCCAGCTGACCAAAAGATACTGGCAAAACTGAAAGGGGCGAAAAAAGGATGACTTCCCCTTTGTATGTAGGATTGGTTCATTATCCCATATATGATAAGAACTTTAACGTCATTGCCACGGCTATTACCAACTACGATTTGCACGACATTTCGCGGTCAGCCAAGACGTATGGCGTCAAGAAATATTTCATCATCCACCATATTCCGGGGCAGCTCGATATGGTGCATAAAATCATGGATTTTTGGGAAAGCCCGGTAGGCCGTAATTATAACGGCTACCGCACACAGGCTTCCGATATCGTCGACATCCGCCCGTCCATCGAAGCGGCTGTCGAAGCAGTCACCACCGCAGAAGGGAAGAAACCTTACGTCGTCACGACGGATGCGCGGACCTATGCCAATACCATTTCCTACAAGGATTTGCGGCACAAGCGGGAAGAAGACGATACGCCGATCCTCCTGCTCTTTGGCACGGGCTATGGCATGACCAAAGAAACGATGGAAAAATTTGATTTCATCCTGGAACCGATTTACGGCGCCGGGGAATATAATCACTTATCTGTCCGTTCGGCAGCAGCTATCATCTTAGATCGCCTGGCCGGCGAAGATTGGTGGAAATAAAGGGAGGCATTTGAATGTCTGGACATTCTAAATGGGCGAATATTAAACGTAAAAAAGGGAAAAACGACGCAATCCGTGGCAAGATCACGACCAAAATCGGCCGTGAAATCACGATTGCTGTCCGCATGGGCGGCCCGGACCCGGTCGGCAACATGCGTCTGAAACTGGCCCTTCAGAAAGCTAAGGAAAACAATATCCCGAAAGATAACATCAAACGGGCTATCCAGAAAGGTGCTGGCGCTACGGAAGGCCAGAACTATGAAGAAATCGTATACGAAGGCTATGGCCCGGCAGGCGTTGCCGTTACGGTCAACGTCCTCACGGATAACCGCAACCGCGCAGCCGCTGCTGTCCGTCACGAATTTTCCAAATCCGGCGGCAACCTCGGTGCTACGGGCTGTGTCAGCTGGATGTTCCACAACACGGGCATTTTCGTCGTCAACCGCGACCAGGCTGATGAAGACCAGATCATGGAAGTCGCTCTCGACGCCGGTGCCGATGACGTAAAAGTCTCCGATGAAGACTACGAAATCATCACGACGCCGGAAGCTTTCGATGCTGTCGAAAAAGCCCTGGCTGACAACAACATCGAAACGGAACACGCATCGATCACCATGGTTCCGGAAAACACGATTAAACTCACCGGTGAAGACGCTGAAAAAATGGAACGCTTCGTAGACGCTCTCGACGAACTCGACGACGTCCAGGACGTATACCACAACGCAGAACTTCCGGAAGAGGAAGAATAAAGAAAAAAGGGCTGCCGCCTGCACGGCAGCCCTTTTTTCGTGGTTCGTTTGGCGTTTGCCGTTTGACGTGATGGTTTAAACTTTGTAGGGGCCTCCATAGCCGGAGGCCCGCGTGAATCCTGTGGATAGCCTTACTCTGTATTTGCGTGGATTTTCGACAAACGATGAACGACCTACGACGAACGATTTTTTTCAAATGTTGTAATAACAACAGATTCCTCTTCATCTCCATGGTATACTACGTTCAGAAGTTGAGAGAAAGCTCACTCAGAGATAAGATAAAAGTTGTCCATATACTTTAGGAGGTAGTTACTATGTTGAAATCCGTTCTGAATAAATTTGCTGCTAATGAAAAAGTTACGTCTGACATGATCATGGGCGATATCCTGCGTATGCATCCAGAAGTCGTCGATACCCTCATCGGTCAGGGCATGCACTGCCTGGGCTGCCCGTCTTCCCAGCAGGAAAGCCTGGCAAACGCCTGCTTCGTCCATGGCCTCGACCCGGAAATTGTTACCAAAGCCGTCAACGTTGCCATTGAAGCAAACAAACAGTAAGAGACGATAAGAGGAGGAAACGACAATGAGCGCATTTTTAGGACCTATCCATTTTTGGCTTTACAATAAAATCCAGTTCCAGGAAAGCCTGATCGACGAACTCGTCCGCGTTGCCACAGCGCAGGGCTGGTCCGATGAAGACTTGGCTGATAAATACTGCAGCAAAGACCGCCGCAAACTCGATGAAGTCATCGATGAAGCGAACATCCACGGCTGGCTCCAGTCTCGCATCCACGACGCCGAAGGCCGCTATGCCGCTTTCGTCCTCGCCATTGCCGGCAATGATGATGCCCGCCTGGAAGCACTAAAAAAAGCCGCTTACGACTTCGGTGCCAGCCAGAACCTGAGCGCTGCTACGGCACCGGAAGCTTTCCACCGCCTGGACGACCTGCTCCTCGACGGTATGCCCTGTGACCAGGTCAACCGCGTCCGCGAAAGCGATGACAACCGTATCGCCTGGGACCGCACCATGGACCTGCACAGCGAATTCTGGCAGGGCCACGGCGACTGCTACTATGCCCTGCGCCAAGCCTTAGTCGACGGCCTGCTGGCTGCCACGGGTTACGCCTTCACCAGCCCGGCTGAAGGCCAGTATGAAATCGTAAAGAAATCTGCCTAAACGAAAGAGAGGGACCCTTATGTATTGCACGGAAGTCATGGTCAAACAACATGCCAATATTTCACGGATGCTGAAAGTCATCAAAGAATCGTGTTGCGCCATCTTGGAAGGCGCCGAAATCGACCAGCAGGAATTTGCGGAAATCCTCGATTTCATCCGCCGTTATGCCGATGGCCATCATCATCGCCGGGAAGAACTCGTCCTCTTTCCGGAAATGGTCGACCACCTGGAAGAAGTGGCGTCGATCATCATCAAGCACGGCATGCTCGTCGAACACGACCTCATCCGTGCCCACGTCCGGGCCCTCGACGAAGCATTGAAACTCTATGTCCAGGAACCGAAGACCGAATACAAACTCCAGATCCTGACCGAAGCCATGGCCTATGCCAACCGCTTGCAGCAGCACGTAGAAAAAGAAAACAACGTCGTCTACCCCTTAGCCGACCGCGGCCTGTCGGACGACATCAAAGCTAAAATCGACCAGACCGTCAAAGACATGGAAGCGGAAGAAGGCCCGGACTTCGCCAAAGGCTACATGGACCTCCTGGACCGCCTGGAAAAGAAATACAAAATCGCGTAGGGCGTCCTGTGGGGCGCCCGCCGGTCGCAGTTTGCAGGTCGCCGGCCGCTTCGGACGCAGAGGCGGCTTCGCCGCGACAGACTCATGATTGTATTACAATCGTGTACCACTGGTCATAAATTTCGGCTGTATCCAGGATTCACAGCGGGACGCCTTAACAGGACGTCCCCTACGAAATCGCATACAGGCGATGAAAATGAATGCCGGCGCAGTCCGCAGGCGGCAGGTCGCCGCGGTCCATGGGACCGCATCGTAGGGGCCGTCCCGAAGGGCGGCCCGGCTCTCCTTATAGGAGAGCTGTCAGCGAAGCTGACTGAGAGGTTGCCTTTAAATTAAAAACCCTTCACTAAAAACTACAAACTGCAAACTTAATACTCAAAAAAAGGCTGTCTTAATGCGACAGTCTTTTTTTCATGCCAAGACAGATACTGTCTACTGGACTATGTATAATAGAGAACCCAAGGAGGCGATAGGAATGAAACAGATTGACATAGTACAAGCACAGCAAGATATCCAGTTCATCTATAACTGCTATAAGCATTTCGGCCTTGACGTGGACGAATGTCGGGCGGTCCTTAAAGAACGCGACTGCTGTGAACACCGCGACAGCGACGGCCATCTGCTCTTTGATGAGGCCAGTTCCCTGACGATGATAGATGGCGCCAAGAATTGCCATGATACGTATATCTGCAAAAAAATGCCAGACTGTTTTTTCGCTGAAAATCAACCCGGATACGCAGGAATACAGCTACAATGAAGTTTTGAGATATAACAGCCTGGATGACCTTCTCAAGCCGGATTTCATAGGGCACATCGAAAAATCCTATCATATTTTGGACAGGATGCAGCAGTTCACGCCAAAAGATGTCACCTTTTTCCACAACAGCATCCTCTTTCCCCTGTACAAGCAGATGACATTCAGGACCTTTTGGGTCCTGAGCTTTTCCGTACCCATCTTTGATACCCTCGATTATTATGATCGTACGGTCAATCTCCTTGACGACATCCCGGGGCTCAATATGGACGAAGCGCTCATGCTTATCGAAGACTGCTTCAAAAAGGCCGGCACGACCTTGCAGGAAAGCCGGCGCCGTTATGCCTGGGAACCCGTCTGTAATCACCGCGATGAACAGGGGAACCTGCTGATCCATAATCTGCCGAATATGGTACAGACCGTTGAATGTGAACGCTGCCATGCCGTCTTTACCCTGAATTTCAACGAACAACTGGGAAAATACACCCATGGCTACCTCCTAAACGACTGCCACTTCTACGACTTCGAACGGGCTGGCGTCGCCGAGAAAGCAGAAGCCGTCCTGGAAAAAGACAGACTTTCCAACGTCCATTCGCTGACGGACTATTACCACATGCGTGAAGAATTGAAAGAACAGTACCAGGCCGTCATGGAAGATAAAATGGCCTGCTGGGAACTGGTGGGACGCCTGAATACCTGCCTCTTAGAAATCGATGGCCTGAATACCTTCACGCGCCATCAAGTCGAAGACAGCGTATTGTATGCCCAAAAAGAAATGCTCGACCGCTACCTCTGGTAACATGAAATCCAAAAACAGCTCAAAGCCCGGCTGAAAGAATTTGGTATCCTTCCGTCCCTGAAGTATCCTTGGTATAATAAGAAGAACACGAAGACAGAAGATACAGAGAAAGGAAAGATACTGCATGGTACATTTTGACAAAACCTGTCATCTTCAGATGCTATAGTAAAGATAGAACTCGTATGTTGCAGGAGGGATGATCATGGATAGAAGCGAACAGACCAAGAAAAATCAGGCCATCAATTTGTATACGTGGGGCTTAGAACTCCTCTCTGACGGCGGCCACGTCCGAGATGCCGATAAAGTGGGCTGGATGCTGATAGAAAATGCAGCCACCCAGGGCGACCGAGACGCTCAGAACTATTTAGGCGATGCCTATTTTTACAGTTACAAAAAAGATGAAAAAGCCGCCTTTTGGTACACCAAAGCCGCCGAACAGGGCCTGCCAGAAGCCCAGGCCATGCTGGGGATGCTCTATCTTATGGGACGCGGCGTCACACGAAATTACGCCAAAGCCCGCCATTACTTCGAACAAGCCTTGCAGGGCGGCGAACTTAACGTCGAAGCCGCCGTGGCCCAATATTGGCTGGGCCAGATGTATAAAGAAGGCATCGGTGTTCCGAAAGACAGGGAAAAAGGCAAAAAACTGATCCGCCTGGCCGCCATCAACGGCTATGCACCCCATGGAACACCCCAGGAAATCCGCAAGCAAATGGGAGAGAAGTAAAAACGCAGGCCGCAGGCTGCAGTTCGCAAAAAAATACACGGTCAGCGGCCTTGTGTGTAGGGGCTCGCACGTGGCGAGCCCGCTAGAGAGATTCAATCACAGCCTATTCGAGTATAATGGTAGGTTTTTACGAGCCATAAACTACGAACAACGAGCCACGGCTTTTTCCATGGAAGCCCCACAGGGAAAAAGCGCTATCAACCGCTATCAGCTGAAAGAACAGTATTTGCTGCACCGCTATAAAGAACCTTGCCAGAATTATGACCTCATGGGCATCGTTTTGATTTTGAGATTGATTTGACACGAGAAGGAGAGGGGGATTTGGTAGTCATGTGCAACTTAGGAGAAGGAATATATGAAGATGGCCTGATGAAAGGCAAGCAAGAAGGATGGGAAAAAGGTAGAGAAGAAGGCAGAAGAGAAGGTAAATTGGAATTCGCTCTCGAGTTGTTAAAGGATGGGATGGCCTTGGACAAAGTGGCAAAGTATAGCAAACTATCACTTTCCATCATTAAGGAACTTGCTAAACAAAATAAATTGATTTAGCATCTGCGAGAGTTCGATTCTCTCTCTCACTTATACCGAGGTCCTTCTTCTCATTCAAAAGATCCCATAATATGTTGACCCCGTCGACAGGACGGAATCCGTCAAAATCTTACTGACAAGTTGGTCCTATGTCAAGTTTGAGTACAAATTAAATTGAGGTTTCTATCAATCAGTTATCCAGCAATCAAAGCTGCCTTTTTCTTGTAGTTTGCATATAATTTTTCATAGTCATTGGGTGACATATAGTTACAGTGACTATGAATTCGAACGGTATTATAAAACGTGTTAATGTATTCAAACACCAGCATATAGGCTTGTTGATAATTTTCAATCTTAAATCGATTTAGCCATTCTCGCTTAATCAAGGCATGGAATTATTCTATGCAGGCATTATCCCATGGATAGCCTTTCTTCGAATAGCTGCGGCGCATCTGTGCGGTTTCCTTGATATAGGATTGCGAAAGATATTGACAACCGCGGTCCGTGTGAATTACTACCAGACGGCCTGGATTCCTGGTTTGCTTTGCCATTTGAATCATCCTAATAATGCTAGATGCATCCAACTTCCGGGATAAATTCCAGGCAATGATTTTTCGAGAAAACAAATCCATGATACTGGCCAGATACACAAATCCTTCAGTGGTCCAAATATAAGTAATATCGTTGCACCAGATTGTGTCTGGTCTTGGCGGATTAAATTGTTCTTGCAGAATGTTAACCAATATGGCATCCAAACAACGGCTCTGGGTCGTAACGGTATAATGCTTGACCCAACAAGCACGAATCCCCATTTGCCGCATGTAAAGGTCCACTGTCCTTTCGGAAATACATTCACCTTTCTTTTGAAGCAATGTAGTAATTTTGGGTGCTCCATAGATATGCTTTGAATCTTCGTAAATGGTTTGAATCTGTTTTTTTACCTCCTTACGGTGCGTAGCTTGTTTGGATAATTTGCGATGACTCCATCCATAGTAACCTGATGTAGAAACGCCCAGTTCTGCCAGCACTCCAGATACCGAAAAATGGCGTTTCTCCTGATGGGCTTTTTCGGCTTCCTGTTTGACGCTATGGTAAATGGCAGGGATTATTTGTCTAGAATGCGGATAGCTTTTTTTAAGACATTGATGGCATCCTTGGCATCTCGTAATTCACGTTTCAAACGAGCGATTTCCTTGGCTTCATCAGATGCATAGTTTCCGGATCCGCGATATGGCATTTCCCCATTATCCCGCAATTGCTTTTGCCATCGGGACAGTGTCTGTTGGGAAATTCCTAAATTATGGGCACACCCAATCAGTCCTCAATCACGATGATCATGGTAATATTGGACAGCATCCACTTTGAATTGTTTGTTGAACTTCGTCATACTAAGGCCCCCTATATATACTTTTATTGTATCACTTTATGGAAAACCTCAGTTTGACTTGTCCTATTTATATGCTAGCACCAATGCAAGACGATGAATTAATTGATAAATTAGCTTCGATTTATGATTTAACAACTGAAAACATTCAATGTATACTTGATTTTTTATATGAATTAGAACGCATGAATATTGTTACAATAAAGGAAGACAATATCAGGCAGGGGTCTCCCGTAGATTTGAGTAACGAAATTGTTCGTTTAACGGCAGAAAATCATCTTCTATATCAGGTCATGATTGAACTGACTTATGATTGTAATGAACGGTGTAAACACTGCTATGTAGAAACTTTTGATAAAAAACAAAAACTTACTACATCAGAAATTTTTAATATTATTGATCAACTCAATGAAATGAATGTAGCTGATGTGGCTTTTAGTGGTGGTGATGTTTTTACTCGTCCTGATACCTTGGATATCCTTCAGTATGCTGTTGATAGTAATTTAATGGTAACAGTATTTACTAATGGCATAGCGTTGACAGATGATATGATAGAACGTATGTCGAAAATGGGATTAAAATGTGTCCACTTTAGTATATATGGAAGTAACGCTGAAACTCATGACGGTATTACAGGCGTACATGGATCATTTCAAAAGACAATGCATTCCTTAAAAAAATTTAAAGCATTAGGCACTCCTGTCAATATGAAAGTTGTTTTAATGAAAGACAATATTCAAGAATATGATAATATTATGAACATGGCTCAAGCCTTGGGAATCACGACACAGGTATCAACCAGTATCAGGCCAACTATGATAGGTGATAAAAGGCCAACTTTTCTAGAGCTGATTTAGAAGATATTAAATATGTTATGCAACAAGAAGAAATTAAGCATCCTGAAGATAAAAATGTTTCTATTAATTTGAAACCTCAGACGATTTGCAATGCAGGTTTTAATTCCTTGACGATTAACCCTTACGGAGAAGTTTTTTTATGTATTTCTTTTGGGAAAAGCCTCGGCGATTTGAGAACAGAAAAGTTAGAAAATATATGGCATCATTCTCCGATATTAAAAAAATGGAGACAATATAGATTTAAGGATATAGAGAAATGTTCTACTTGCGATTTATTGCAATATTGTAATTTCTGTCCTTCACAAGCTTACTTAGAAAATGGTGGGAATTGGCATAAGGCTTATGATGAGGCTTGCAAACTTGCAGTTCTTCAAAAGACAATTCTTAATCATTAAAGAATAATCGAAAGGAGGGAGCGTCAATGAAAGATAAAAAGAAATTTGTAAATCCTAAGATTATGAGTAAAACTAAATATCGTACTGCACAAAGCAGACCTTGCGCTCATAATTTCAGCAATTGTACGTATAATCTGTATGTTAATTGATGTAAGGAGAGATTATTATGGAACAGAAGAAACAATTTTGTTTACCCAAAGCTTCTGCAGCGCAAAAATATGATATTGTTGTTGGAGCACGGTGTGCTCATTATATGACACATTGTAGTCACGCTAATACCAACTGATATATGTACTAATCATAGAAATAATGACCATGAGCTTACGATTTTTTGTTATAAGCTCATGGTTTTTTATCATATGTTTTTGAAAAAGAGAAGGGAGAAATAATATGGATCCGTATATTGTTACTGAACAAGTAATAAATATTATTATCGAACAATTAGGCCTAACTGACGATGAAATAGAAGATATTCGGTTAGATACATGTTTGATTGGTGATTTAGGTGCCGATTCGTTAGATATAGTAGAACTTACAGGAGCATTTATGGAAACTTTTGATATTTTCATTTCAGATGAAGAAGTTCAATCACTTGTACATAAAGATTTCATAGGTTTAGATATAGAAATACAGAATTTTTTAGGTCTTATTATGTATAAAATAGAAGAAAGGGAAAGGCTTGAAAAAGAAGAAAAATAATTAGGGCTGATGAAAAAAATGATATAATATAAATAGATGGCATGGTGAAGGTATTGGATAATATTGAAAAATATTATCCAATACCTATTTGTGATATTCGAATTTAATAGCGGGCCTTTATATTTATGATTTAGGTTTTCGAAGATGCTTTGCATGAGATTCACAATAATTATTGTGAATGACAGTATTTGTCGTCGCCATCTGCTATGATATAGGTATAGGAAGAATTTAGATGTTAGGGTAAGGTGATACTATGGATGTAACGGCTATGGGAAAAGCTTTGTCATTGTCTTATGATAAGGCCCTCAGCGGTATTGCCGGCATGAAGGGGGCCAAGGCGCTGGCGGCGGAATATATGGCGACTGGTGGTGATTTGGAGAAACAGGTGGATATGCTGATCCGCAATCAGGTCATCAAGTGCGGGGCTTCGGGCTTTCTGACGAGTTTAGGCGGCGCTATTACGCTGCCCGTGGCTTTGCCGGCCAATGTCCTCAGTGTGCTGTATATGCAGCTTCAGATGATTGCGGCCATTGCTCATATGGGCGGCTATGATTTGCAGAGTGACCGCGTGCGGACACTGGTCATCGCCTGTCTTTGCGGCAATCAGATTAAAGAAGTTTTAAAACAGGCCGGTATCAAGGTGGGAAAGGATTTGACGGCAAAGGCGATTCAAAAGTTGTCGGCTGTGCTCTTCGACCGCATCAATCGAACCGTTACCATGCGCTTGTTATCGCGTTTCGGAACGAAGAGTGCCATTAATTTAGGGAAGGCCATTCCCCTTGTCGGCGGTCTGATTGGCGGTGGCTTCGATGCATATTCGACGCAGATTATTGGCAATAAGGCCAAGGAAATGTTTATTCTGGAAGCCCGGCATATGGAAAATGGGGAAGTGGCTGTCGAAGTCATCGATGTATCACATGATGATGCGGATTAAGGAGGTCAGGTACGATGGAACTCATGAATTTGAATCATCCCGCTTCACATAAGTGTGCTTTTTGTAAACACTGGTATGACCCGATGAACCAGGCCATCCGGCCGAAGGCGCCGATTGTCGGTTTTTGGGAGTATGATCCGCTGGCTGAGAATCAGTGCATGGTGCGGAACATGAAGACCCGTGGCGTACAGTCGTGTAAGCAGTTTGTTTGTAAGATTTGAGAAGGGCGTGAGGACGTAAAAGATGGGGACGGCTGTGGCTCATGAGTTTATTAAATGGTTTATTTTGCGGCCTTTATTTTATATTTTGATACAGGTTTTATGGCCGTTTATTTATGGCCTTGGTGTCAATTTTTTTACTGTCTATGAGACGGGATGGAACAGTGGCGATTGGCTTACGAGGGGCCTGCTGATTTTTATTACCCTTGGCTTTTTGGGACTGCTCGTCGGTATTTTTGCCCCCAAGAAGGAGGCCCAGGAAAATCGGCATCGTGTCCGCTGTGTGATGGTCAATGTGCTGTTATACGTGCTGGTCCTTTATATTATCGCCCGGTGGTATGGATTAGCCCAGCCCATTACGATGACGATTACGATTTAAAGCGGGGCAACCTCTCAGACCGCCGTTGGCGGCCAGCTCCCCTATGATGGGAGCCTTCTTGAAAGGATGTGTTTATTTGAAGGAAGATAAGGTTTCGCGGGTACTGGCGCTGTATTCGCAGCTTTTGGGCGGGCGGACGATTCAGAAGGCGGCGGCAGCCCAGCAGTATGGTGTGAATGAGCGCAGTATTCAGCGGGATATTGAGGATATCCGGGCTTTCTGCCGCAATGGCATGGCCCTTGGCGATGGAGCGCCTTGTGATATTGTCTATGATTATGTCGATAAGGGCTATCGCATGGAAGGCGGCCAGGCGCAGAAGTTGTCCAATAGTGAAATCTTGGCATTGTGCAAGATTTTGCTCGACAGCCGGGCTTTCGTCAAGACGGAAATGGAGGACATGTTGCACAAGGTGATTGCCTGCTGTGTACCGGCGTCGAATCAGGCCATGGTGACTCAGCTGGTCAACAATGAGGCTTTCCATTATGTGGAACCGCGGCACCGGACGAGTTTCCTCGATACGATGTGGCATCTTGGCGAGGCCATCCAGCAGCACCGCTACGTCGACGTGTCTTATGGCCGCCTGAAGGACCGGAAAATCGTTAAGCGCCGGCTGAAGCCGCTGGCCCTGCTCTTTTCGGAGTATTATTTCTATCTCATCGCCTTCATCGACGATAAGGATATTGCCAAGATTTATGAAAGTGCCCGGGACATTACGCCGACTATTTACCGCCTGGATCGCATCAAGACCCTGGAAGTGGAACAGGAGACGTTCCATATTCCCTATAACCGGCGTTTCCAGGAAGGCGAGTTCCGCAAGCGCGTCCAATTCATGTACGGCGGTCGGCTGCAGCGTGTCACGTTCACCTATACGGGCTACGATATCGACGCTATCCTGGACCGCCTGCCGACGGCGAAAATCCTGAGTGAAGATAACGGGACGTACCAGCTGGAAGCAGAAGTCTACGGGAAGGGCATTGAAATGTGGTTGCGAAGCCAGGGGAAATACGTCAAAGACATTAAGATTGTGGAGTTATGAGCTCAAGGAGTCATGCATGGGGCAGAAACCCTCATGGGATGGCTCCTCTTTTTGTTTCCCGTGATTCTTGTTATAATGAAATAAAAGAAAGCAGGTGAGGCTATGAAGTGGCAGATGCCGATTGGTGTCGATAATTTTTTTGATATACGGAGCAAACATTATTATTTCGTCGATAAGACGGACTTTATCCGCCAGCTCATCGACGGGCACAGTGCGGTGACGCTGATTACGCGGCCGCGGCGGTTCGGCAAGACCTTGACGCTGAGCATGCTGGAGTATTTCTTTTCCATTGAAAAAGAAGTACAGAGCCGCCACCTCTTCGACGGCCTGGCTATCGACCGGGCCGGGGCGGATTACATGGCCCATCGCGGACAGTATCCGGTATTGTTCTTGTCCTTGAAGGATTTGAAGGACCTCACGTGGCCGCAGATGTTGCAATCCCTGAGTTCCTGGATCAGCTACTGGTTCATTGACCATGATTATTTAGCTGATAGTCCGTCTGTCAATCCGGACTTGCGCAGGCGCTTTCTGGCACTGAAACAGCAGGCTTCTGGGCAGAATGAAATGCAGCTGGCCCTGGCACTGTTGGTCAAGATGATGCATCAGCATTTTGGCAAGCCGGTCATTTTATTGATTGATGAATACGATGCGCCCATTCAGCAGGCTTGGGAACACGGCTTTTATACAGAGTGCATTGCTTTTATGAAACAGTTTTTGGGCAGCGTCCTGAAGGGCAATCGCGACTTAGATTTTGCCGTACTGACAGGGGTCCTGCGGGTCGCCAAAGAAAGTATTTTCAGTGATCTGAATAATCTCGATGTCTGTTCAGTCATGGATGCTGCCTATCGGGAGGTCATTGGATTTACGCCGCAGGAAGTGGCACAGATGGCGGAAGACCTGACCATGGCGGAGGCATTGCCCGACTTGAAGAAATGGTATGACGGCTATCTCTTTGGTGGGGCAGAGATTTATAATCCCTGGTCGATTATCAATTTTTTCCGTCACGGTGAGGTTGGTGACTATTGGGTCAATACGTCGGGCAATGGTATCATCCGGGAAATGCTGCGCCACGTGACAGCTGATACAGAAGGTGATTTGCTAGCTTTGTTGCAGGGGTGCCAAGTGACTGCCTTGATCCGGGAGGGTGTCATTTATGAAGACATTGGCCACGATACCGATGCGCTGTATACAATGTTGTTGACGACAGGCTATTTGACGGCTGTCAGCCGCAGACGAGGCATTGGCGGCATACGCTGTGAATTAGTGATTCCCAATCGGGAAGTTCAGGATATTTACCGCTTTGAAATCTTGGATAAGATGCGAGGCCGTTATTCTGTGTCCCGACTGGAAACCATGTTCGATGAGTTACTTTCGGGCAAAGGACAGGCCTTTTCAGAACTGTTGGGAGGGTATCTTCGGGATTTGGTCAGCGTGTATGATACGGCCCATAAAGAAAGTTTCTACCACGGCTTCGTCCTTGGCATGACGGCGTTATTTGTATCTGATTATATCATCGAATCGAACCGGGAAAGCGGATACGGGCGCTTTGACCTGGCCATTATTCCCCAGGATGTAGAGAAGGCCGGCGTCATCATGGAATTCAAGGTAGCTGACAGTGAAGCGGACATGGCCGATAAGGCCAAGGAGGCGTTGCAGCAGATTGAAGAGCGGGAATACGTGACGGAATTTCGCCGGCGGGGAATCCAGACGGTATGGAAATACGGAATCGCCTTTTGCGGGAAGAAGGTGGAAGTCGTCCGCGGCCAGTACTGAACGGTATAGGCGCAAGACTATAAAAATTGAATATTCTATGATATAATTAATTGTTATGTGACCTGATGAAATACTTTGATACTGGAGGTATATGAATGGCTACAGTTCAGGAAAAGATTGACCAGCTCCATGAAAAGCTCGCGAAAATCGAGCTGGGCGGCGGTCAGAAGCGAATCGATTCGCAACATAAAAAAGGCAAGATGACAGCCCGTGAACGGCTGGCTAAATTATTTGATGAAGGCAGCTTCACCGAAATGGGGCAGTTCATTCATCATCGCTGCATGAATTTCAACATGCAGGAAAAGGAAATCCCCGGCGACGGCGTCGTTACCGGCTACGGTACGGTCCGCGGCCGTCTGGTCTTTGCCTATGCCGAAGATTTTACGGTTGAAGGCGGTTCCCTTGGCGAAATGCATGCCCACAAGATTGCCCAGATGCAGGAAATGGCCCTGAAGATGGGGGCTCCCGTCATCGGCATCAATGATTCCGGCGGTGCCCGCATCCAGGAAGGCGTCGATGCCCTGTCCGGGTTTGGCCGCATCTTCATGAATAATACGGCTGCATCCGGCGTCATCCCGCAGATCGCCGTCATCATGGGGCCCTGCGCTGGCGGTGCTGTATACAGCCCGGCTCTGATGGATTTCGTCTTCATGGTCAAGAATACATCGGACATGTTCCTTACGGGCCCGGCCGTCATCAAGTCGGTCACAGCCGAAGAAGTAACGGCCGAAGAATTGGGCGGCGCCATGACGCACAGCTCCATTTCCGGCGTCGCTCACTTTGCCTGTGAAAATGAAGATGACTGCATCGAAAAAATCAAGGCTCTCCTCGACTTCCTGCCCAGCAACAATATGGAAGAAGCGCCGGTCATCGATTCCGATGATGATCCGAACCGTGAAGATGAAAGCCTCAATTCGGTCATTCCCGATAACAGCAGCATGCCTTACGATATGCTCGACGTCATCAAAGCCTGCGTCGACGACGGCAACGTATTCCAGGTATTGGAAAACTATGCCCTGAACATCATCACCTGCTTTGCCCGCTTTGACGGCCAGACTGTCGGCATCATCGCCAACCAGCCGAAGTTCCTCGCCGGCTGCCTGGATATCAATGCGTCCGACAAAGCGGCCCGTTTCATCCGCTTCTGCGACAGCTTCAATATCCCCGTCGTCACTTTCGTCGATGTACCGGGCTTCCTGCCGGGGACGACCCAGGAATACGGCGGTATCATCCGTCATGGTGCCAAGATGCTCTATGCCTATTGTGAAGCGACGGTTCCCAAGATTACTGTCATCACCCGCAAAGCATACGGCGGGGCCTATATCGCCATGTGCTGCCGTCAGCTCGGTGCTGACATGGTCATGGCCTGGCCGTCGGCAGAAATCGCCGTTATGGGTCCCGATGGAGCTGCCAATATCATCTTCAAACACGATCCGGAAAAGGAAAAGAAGAAACAGGAATATATCAATGAATTCTCGACGCCTTATAAAGCTGCTGAACACGGCCAGATCGATTGCGTCATCGAACCGAAGGAAACGCGGCCGCGCATCATCAGCGCCTTGGCAATGCTTTACAGCAAACGGGAAGAACGGCCGTCGAAGAAGCACGGCAACATGCCGTTATAAGGAGGCTGCCGTATGATAGAAATTCAATTTGCCGTCATCGTCCTGTTGATTGCCATGACCTTGGTCCTGAGCCGGTACTATAATACCCGCTTCCGTGCCTTGGAAGATAAGATGAAGGATGTCGCCGATTTCCAGCAGAGCGTCAAAGACCTGGCAGAAGCCGTCCAGGACTTGAAGGAAGCTGTAAAATCTGAAAAGACGGTCCAGCTACAATCGACACAACCGGAAAAACAGGAACTGACCCACCCCGCCGTCCCTGTCGGCCAGCGTCAGCCGGCTGTCGTAGCGGCCCGGCCGATGACCGTCGTATCAGACGGGAACCAGGCCGTTCCGGAAGGGGAGCTTTCGGATGAAGTCGTCGCCGTCATCATGGCTGCTGTTGCCGCCTATGGCTATTCACCGGCAGCTATCCGCTCTATCCGTCCGCAGAAGCGCGGTTATAAACGCCATCGGGAAAATTGGGCTATGGCAGCCCGCCTGGGTGGCATGAGTCGTTAACTGAAAACGTATTTAGATCCAGGAGGACAAGATATATGAAAAAATTCAAGATTACTGTCAATGGCAAAGCGTATGAAGTAGAAGTCGAAGAAATGGGCGGCACTCCGGTGGCAACTCCGGCTCCGCAGGCATCTGCACCGGCATCTGCACCGGCACCCGCTCCGGCAGCTCCCGCACCGGCTCCGGCTGCACCGGCATCTACACCGGCTCCCGCTGTAGGCGGCCCGATCCCTGATGGCGCCATTACGGTCAAAGCCCCCATGCCGGGCAAGATTTCGGCTCTTAAAGCCGAAGCTGGCAAAGCCGTCAAACGAGGCGACATCATCCTCGTCTTGGAAGCCATGAAGATGCAGAACGACATCACAGCCACTGCTGACGGCACGCTCCACGAAATCCGCGTCAATCCCGGCGATAACGTAAAGACCGGCGACGTACTGGCCGTCATCGTGAAGTAAGATTATATTTTAAATGATAGTGGATAGAAAAGCCCGGTAACTTATGCTGTACGTTACGCATAAGTTACCGGGCTTTTTCTGAACAGGTTATACCTGAATCTCGCAGCGGGACGCCTTATCAGGACGTCCCCTACCACTAAAAACTATAAACTGCAAACTTAAAACTCAAAAGGGCTTGTCGTCGTGCGACAAGCCCTTTTTTGCTATGGTGGACCATCAGGGGATCGAACCCTGGACACCCTGATTAAGAGTCAGGTGCTCTGCCAGCTGAGCTAATGGTCCATGTTTTGTTTTTTCTTCGTACTCGCTGTTTCCTGAGCACATGTAGTATAATACACTAAATCGGAGAGAATTGCAAGCTTTTTTTTAAAAAAATTTACAGAAAGTTGAATTTCTCCCGATTCTTGATTTTGGCGATACGGCGAATGTATAATGAAAGCAGTGAGATTTTACCCAAAATACTTAATTTGTAAATAGAATGAAAGTGAGCGATGCGCATGATTACTTATAATGGCAATGGCGGTATGGATACGCTTGCCGTCGGCATCAATCGGCGCTTGTCGACGCTGCGTCAGTTGCCCAAGGATGATGTCATGGTCATCCGGGCTTATGTTGAACAGCATCCGGAGGTGTTACCATATACATCCCTCCATGTCTTCCATTTCCTGTCGGATGGTCAGGCTAAGACATATTTCCTCATCGGCCTGGAAGGGAAGCCCATCCGTTATTCGACGTATGAAGATTTCCGTATGGCCCGGCGCCTCATGGCAGCGGCTATGAAGGAAGGCGTCAGCGAGTTGGCTGTCATGGCTGATACCCTGGATATGGATCTGGGTTCCCTCATCGATGGCCTGCTGTACCGCAATTATGAATTTACCCGCTATAAACGCCAGGCCAAGAGCCGGACCATTGGCAATATCAATATCCTGACCCATAGCCTGCGGCCGAAGGAATTCAATTCTATGTGCTATATGTATACTTCGGTCTATGAAGGCATCTATACCGCCAGGGATCTGGTCAACATGCCGTCGAACGATTTGACGCCGCGCAAGTTCGCCGACATCGCCGGCGGGATGCTCAAGGGCGATAATATCCTCATTGAGAACCTCAATAAGTGGACTTTGGAAAAACGCCATATGGGCGGCATCGTCGCCGTCGGCAAGGGCAGCATGAATCCGCCGCAGCTCTTGTCCATCGCCTATCAGGGGGACCCTAACAGCCGGGAAGTCCTGGGCATCGTCGGCAAGGGCGTCACCTATGACAGCGGCGGCTTGTCCCTTAAAAGTCATGCCAATCTGGAATTTATGAAGGACGATATGGCTGGGGCCGCAGCAGCTGTCGGCGTCATGCGGGCGTTGATGCTGCTCAAGTATCCCGTCAATGTCCTGGCGGTCATCCCGCTGGTCGAAAATATTCCTTCCGGTATGGCCTATCATGTCGATGATATCCTGACCATGTATAATGGCAAGACCGTAGAAGTCAAGAATACCGATGCCGAAGGAAGGCTCATCCTGGCCGACGCCCTGACGTATGCCCAGGAAAAAGGGGCGACGCGCCTCATCGACCTGGCGACTTTGACCGGCGCCTGCGTGACGGCTTTGGGGACTGTCCGGACGGGCATGATCGGCAACGACCAGGAGTGGATGAACCATTTCTTCCAGGCCGCTACGGAAGTCCACGAAAAGATATGGCAGCTGCCGGCTGATGAAGAATATGAAAAGCTCCTGGAAAGCGACGTAGCCGATTTGAAGAACGTCGGCGGTCCCGAAGCCGGCGCGATTACGGCAGGCCTCTTCCTCAAGCAGTTCGTCCACGACGGCACGCCGTGGATCCACTTGGATATTGCCGGTCCAGCTTTCAATGAAAAAGCCGACGAAACGGGCCTCATCGGGGCGACCGGCGTCGGCATCAAATCGATTCTTCATTTATTACAGGGAGGCTTCCCATGCTCGTAGACTTACACATGCACACGACCTGCTCCGATGGTGTCTATACACCGGAGCAGCTGACCCGGATGGCTGTCGATGCCAAGCTCAGTGTCATGGCCATTTCTGACCACGATACCGTCGCCGCCTATGATGGCAGCCATTCTTTTGCGCCAGGCGTCCGCGTCATCCCGGCTATTGAAATCAGTTCGGAATGTGACGGCGAAGATGTCCATATCCTGGGGTACGGCATTGATACGGCTGATGAAGGGCTGCAGGCTTACTGTGCCCAGTTCAAGGAACGGCGTTTCAACAGGGCCTTGGAAATCGTCGACCGCTGCCGGGCGCTTGGTTATGATATCGACCGCAGTGCCATCGAAGCGACGCTGCGACAGGGCGGCACCGTCGGCCGGCCCCATATTGCCCGCCAGCTCGTGGCCAAAGGCTATTTCCCGGACGTCAAGACGGTCTTTGATAAGCTCCTCTATCGCGGGGGTCCAGCCTACGTGCCGTATCACCGCCGCAGCATCGACGACTGTGTCGCCCTTATCCGCCAGGCCGGGGGCATTGCCGTCCTGGCCCATCCGGGACTGCTCAAGCGGACGCTGGACCAGGTCCTGGCCCATGACTTTGACGGCGTCGAAGTCTATCATCCCAAGAACCGCGGCCGTTATAAGGAATTTTTGAAACTGGCCGAGGACCGTCATTGGTACGTCAGCGGCGGCTCTGATTTCCACGGCACGACAGGGCGCTTCCCGGAAAAGGTCGGCGTCTTCACCGTCGATGCCCAAGCTGTAAAAGCCTTACTGAATGATGTAAAAGGATAAGCTTTAAGAAAAGCAGGTGAGATTCATGGAAGTTTTCGGTTTTATTGGGGCCAGTGGTACCGGCAAGAGCCATCATGCCCTGGTCGTTGCCTATGACCACGATATCCAGACCATCATCGACGACGGCCTGCTCATCGACCACAACCGTATCGTTGCCGGCCGGTCGGCCAAGGAAGAGACGAACCGCCTGAAGGCCGTGCGCCGGGCCATTTTCAACAAGCCTGAAGATGCAGCAGCCATGCGGGCGGCGTTGGCGAGAGTCCATCCGCCGAAACTGCTCATCCTGGGGACGTCGAAACACATGATCCACCGCATCTGCCAGGCCTTGGATCTGCCGGAAGCGTCGCAGTTCATCCGCATCGAGGATGTATCGTGCCCGTCCGAGATCGCCAAGGCCCGGGCTATCCGCCTGAAAGAAGGCAAGCATATCATCCCCGTGCCGACGATGGAACTGAAGCCCCATTTCCAGGGCTATCTCCTGGACCCGATACGCTCCTTCTTCTACGGCCGTAACGGCAAGCAGATTTCCAACTTTGAACGGTCCGTCGTCCGGCCTGTCTTCAGCTATTATGGCAAGCTGACCTTTTCGAACGAAGTACTGGAAGCCTTAGTGCGTCATGCGTTGAAACAAAATGGCGGCGTCACCAAGATCAACCGTCTGCGGGTGGCCATCAATTACAATTCAACGCGCAACGGCCTGGCTATCATCCTGTCCTTGACCATCGCCTATGGCCAGAACATCAAGAAGCTCATGAGCCGCATCCGCAAGGCTATCCAGCAGGAAGTAGAATACACGACGGGCATGGCCGTCGAAATCCTCAAGATTACGGTCCGCGGTATTTCCCAGCCGGAACACTAGGCGTCGCCGTTTTCTTCTGTCAGGACTGTCATGAGCGGCATGATGAGGCCCCGCAGGGCGTCGACATTTTCGGCAGAGAAGCCTTTGTACTGGGGCGAACGGCTCAGGTCGTCGAAGAACTCATGCATACAGGTGATGAGCTGAGGGTTGTTGAGCAAGTAAATCGGTTTGGTCTGCGGCAGGATGTGGTGCGTGTTCTTTTTTAAGAAAGCTGACGTGTAGTTGCCGTAAAAGGCGAGATTAGAAAAATTCGTATAACTGCTTTCTCCCGGTGCCGGGAGGAGAATCCCACAGGTAATGGCCGGGTTCTGCTTCATCTTTTCAACGATGAGGTTGAGCTGGGCCTTTCTTTCGTCTGGCGTCATTTGGTAGTTCATGTCGGTCAGGTAGAAACAGCCCGTTTCCAGGTAGCGGATGATAGAATTTTTGGGCATGATGATTTTCATGCGGCCCTGCTCGATGATGCGGTACCAGATGTACTGGATGCGGCGGACCCATTCTTTAGTGGCGTTAGGGTATTTCCCTTTGTCGACGAGCTGGCACAGAGACGTATAGACTTCGTCGGGGAGGAGAAATTCCAGGCCATTAGTCAGGAAGAAGAGGTACTTATTGGACGTAAAGAAGATGTCCCGGTAGCCAAAGCGTTCCATGCCCAGCGTTTGGCGGGGTTCCATGAGGACCGGCTGGACCATCATATAGGCGCAGCATTTCTTATAGATTTCCCGGACTTGGACCGGGTCGGTGATGGTCAGGCACATGTCGATGTAATCGTCGCCGTCGACGTAATAGAGGTAGGCGAAGGCATCTTTGAGGACGATGATGTTGCGGTACGACTCGTGACTGATTTCATGCATGGTGAAATTATAAGTCAGCAGATGGTCCAGGCACTGGTAGAGGCTGCTGACGGATTGGGGCATGTGGGCGGCGAAGACATCCATTTTCAGGCCTAAGTGGACATCACAGGACCAGTGGTCATTGTGACATTCTTCCAGAATCTGCCAGATGCCATTCTGGTCGAGAACGTGGAACTGGCCGGTCATGACCAGCATCCCCTGAGACGGGAGGCCTTCGATGTATTGGTGGAGGAGCTGGCGCAGGGCCGTGTGGCAGTCCGCACGGCCGGCATAGAAATGGATAGCTTGGTCGCGGTTTTCATTTTTTCCCGTCTTGATCTGGGCCTGGCGATAGGCCTGGCTGAGCAGCCCGTAGAGATGGAACGCCAGATCCTGGCCGTCGTCGGCAAAGGAGAAGATACGGTTCAAGTCGTCTTCCTGGTGCTGTTTCTGGGCGGTATCGGCAAAGAAGCGGGCCATGTCTTCGTGGATGCGATCGGCGTGGCGCGAAGCCGGCAGGCGGGCGCCGTTGACCCATTTGCTGATATAGGACATGTCGTAGTCGATAGCCTGGGATAAGGTCGTATATTTCGTCTCCGTGTATTGCAGCAGCTGCTTGAGGACTTCTGCATAAGGATTCATAACTAAGACCCCTTTGATGGTAAAATTGAATGTGTGTATATTCTTTATATTCATTATATAGCTGTGGCGGGACACCTTCAAGGAAAGACCTTGTCACGTTTGTCATCTTTCGGGCAACTTTTTCATCTTTTGTCACGGCTTTGTGCGTATTTTTCAAGGGAAAACAGGGCTATACTAAAGTCAGAAGATGAGAAGAAAAAGAGCTCATCGAAGATAAGCAAGGCAATCTATAAGGAGGGAGTCATCATGGCAAAACTGATTACAGCAGAAAATGCAGCATCGCTTATTAAGAATCGTTCGACTATCGCCGTTTGTGGTTTTGCACAGTGTGCATTACCGGAAGAAGTATTGCAGGCCCTGGAAGACCGCTTTACCAAGACCGGATATCCGCAGCAGCTGACACTGGTCCATACAGCCGGCATCGGTGACGGTGTGAGCAAAGGTGCCAGCCATTTCGCCCATGAAGGCATGCTGAAACGGGTCATTGCCGGTCATTATAACCTGGCTCCCAAACTGGGTAAACTGGTCATGGACAACAAGGTCGAAGGCTACAACCTGCCGCAGGGTACGATGGCTCAGTGGTTCCGCAGCATTGCCGGCCGCAAGCCGGGCCTCTTCACCCGCGTCGGCCTCAATACGTTCGTCGACCCCCGCATTGAAGGCGGTAAATTGAACAGCATCACCAAGGAAGACCTGGTAGAAGTGAAGGAATTGGATGGTGAAGAATACTTGTGGTACAAACCGTTCCCCATTGACGTCGCTATCGTCCACGGGACCTGTGCCGACTTGAACGGTAACGTATCGACGGATAACGAAGAAGTCCGCATGGAGCTCCTGCCCATGGCCCTGGCAGCCAAAGCCAGCGGCGGCATGGTCATCGTCCAGGTCGAAACGTTGGCCGAAAACCGGACGATTCCGCCGAAACACGTCGTCCTGCCGGGCATCGACGTCGACTACATCGTCTTGTCCAAGGTCCGTCAGGTCCAGAACCCGGCCTATACCGGTGAAATGCGTATGCCTCTGTCCCAGATTCCGCCGATGGCACTCAACGCCCGTAAGGTCATTGCCCGCCGGGCTGCGATGGAACTCGTACCCAACGCCGTCGTCAACTTGGGCATCGGGATTCCGGAAGGCGTCTCCAGTGTAGCCAATGAAGAAGGTATCGGCGATCAGCTGACACTGACTGTCGAAGCCGGACCGATTGGCGGTGTACCGGCCAGCGGCGCTGACTTTGGCGGATCGGCCAACGCCGATGCAATCGTCGACCATCCGTATCAGTTCGACTTTTACGATGGCGGCGGGCTGGACATGGCTTTCCTGGGCATGGCTGAATGTAACGCCAAAGGCGATGTCAATGTCAGTAAGTTCAAAGACCGCATCGCCGGCTGTGGCGGTTTCATCAACATCACCCAGAACACGCATAAAGTCGTCTTCTGCGGTACCTTCACGGCTAAAGGCCTGCGCGAAGAAATCCGCGACGGCAAACTGGTCATCACCCATGAAGGGGCTGTCCAGAAATTCATCGATAAGGTCGGCCAGATTACTTTCAGTGCTGACTATGCTCACAAACATAATCAGCAGGTCATGTTCATTACCGAACGCTGCGTCTTCGTCCTCACCGACAAAGGCCTGGTCCTCACGGAAATCGCACCGGGCGTGGATCTGCAAAAGGATATCCTCGACCAGATGGAATTCGTGCCGCACATTGCCGAAGACCTGAAGACCATGGACGAACGAATCTTCCGCGATGAACCCATGGGCCTGGCTCAGGACATCTTTGAACAGCAAGCCAGCTAGGGACCATTGGAGAGTCATCACTGTAAACTAAAAAAGGGGCTGTCGCATGTGCGACAACCCCTTTTTATATGAGCTGCGAGATATTATTTAGCTGCAGCTTTTTTTGCTTCGGCTTTGGCCAGGAACGGTGCCGATTCGATGATGAAGCGGTCGTGGGTAGCTTCGCCTACGAGGCCGGCTTCGTCGTGAGCTTCGATTTTGAAGGTGAGTTTTTTACGGTCCTGTTCGACCAAGGTAGCTTTGGCGGTGACGGTCAGGCCAATCGGAGTAGCTGCGACGTGTTTGACGTTCATGGCAATGCCGACGGTGTTATAGCCTTCCGGGAGCTGAGGATCGCAGGCGTTGATGGCTGCGTTTTCCATGAGGGCTACCAGGGCCGGTGTGGCATAGACCGGGGATTTGCCGCTGCCTAATTTAATGGCCGTGTTGTTTTCTGTGCATTTTTCGGAAACTTCTGCTGTCGAGTTCGCTTTGATGTTGAATTCCATAGTGGTATAACCTCCTAAGTAAATGGGAATATGCCTGAATCGTATAGATTGAGGCGATTTACATAACTATATCATATCATACTTTCCTCTTTTTTGACAGAAAAAGCGTCATGGGATACAATGAACATGTTACTGTTTGAGAAAAACGAGGAGTGAAATTATGAGAATCAAAGCTATTTTGCTGATGGCAGCGGCTGTCCTGTCGATTGGGACGGCATCGCTGGCCAAGGATAAAGGGACGATGACTAAGTTCCCCAACTGGGGCATCATCACAGTGCCCGATGATATCTACATGCAGTCCGGACGGCAGCCCATGCTGACGGCAGCGGATGAAGGGAATGACGTCATTGCATTGTTTGAAAAAATCTTCCCGATCCAGCCGGAAACGTATCAGGTCGTCAAGAAAGATGATGCCGATTTCCAGTACGCCTATTTGCTGCACTATACGGCGACGATTTGGGATGTCAAAGCCGCTGTCTACGGGGAGAACCGGGAAAATTCCTACCTCCGCGATATCGGCAGCCGGCCGGATATGCGGACCCTCATGAACCGGCTGAATCAGAATATGCCGGGGCGCCTGCCGCAGGGCTTCCGCGTCGTCTCGCCGGTGACGGCGAAGAAGACCAATGGTCATCTCTTTTATGAATGGACCATCGTCAAATCACTGGTCATCAATGGCAATCCCTTCACGGAAACGATTCACTGCCTGGCCTGGCAGCACGGCGATACGATGGAAGTCGCCGCCATCCTGGGCAACATCGCCAAAGAAGGCGATGACGACATCATCAGCGCCGTCACGGATATGTTGAAAAACGCAGAAAAAATGCCGAAGAAATAGTTTGTAGTTTGGCGTCAAATATCCAGGCGGGCCGCCCTTTGGGACGGCCCCTACGAACTGCTAGCCACTAGCCACTAACCACTAAAAAAAGTCCTGTCGCTATGCGACAGGACTTTTTTTACAACGTTTTCATCAATTCTTCCAGATGTTCTGTGAGCTTCATGTTTTCTGAGTAGTCGACGGGGCAGTCGATGATGACGGGTTTATCCTGCTGGAAGGCTTTTTTCAGTGTCGGCAGGAGGTCTTCGGTCTTTTCGATGCGGTAGCCGATGGCGTGGAAGCTTTCGGCCATTTTTACGAAGTCCGGGTTGGTGAAGTCGACGTACTGGTGATGGCCATACTGCATATCCTGTTTCCATTTGATCAGGCCATAGCTGCAGTCGTTGAAGATGAGGGTGACGAAGTTCGTGCCCAGGCGGTAAGCCGTTTCAAATTCCTGAACGTTCATCAGGAAACCGGCGTCGCCGGTGATAGCCAGGATTTTCTTATCGGGATGGACGAGTTTGGCCGAAATGGCACCGGGGACGGCAATGCCCATGGTGGCGAAACCGTTGGAGATGAGGCAGGTGTTCGGTTCGTAGCAGTTGTAATGACGGGCAATCCAGACTTTATTGGCACCGACGTCGGAAATGACGATATCGTCCTTGCCCATAATGCGGCGGCAGTCGATGAGGGCTTTCTGCGGTTTGACCGGGAAGGACATGTCGTGAGCGTAGCTTTCGTGTTCGTCGACCATTTTCTGACGGAGATCGAGGAACTGTTTCGGTTCAGCCAGGCGGGCGGCTTTGGCCATGATGCGTTCCAACGAGTTGGGGATGTTCCCGACGACTTCGACTTCCGGCTGGTAGTTCTTGTTGATATCGGCCGGCATGGTGTCGATGTGGATGATGTCGGCATTGGTCAAATGCCATTTGGCCGGGGCATATTCGATGATGTCATAGCCGACGGCGATGACCAGGCTGGCTTTTTCCAGCATCTTGGTCTGATAGTCGTCCATGGGGATGCCGACGGTCCACATGGAATATTTATTGTCAAAGGGGATGGCGCCTTTGGCCATCATGGTATTGATGACGGGGAGCTTCAATTTTTCTGCGAAAGCCGTGAGCTGCTTGGCCGCTTTGCTGCGGATGACGCCGCTGCCGGCCAGGATGACCGGATTCTTGGCATAGGAAATCATGGCAGCAGCTGCTTCGATTTGCGATTCCAAGGCCGTTTCCGGCAGGATCGTCTTATGCTGTAACGGTTTTTCATCGTCGGCGACGGGCATCTTGCTGATGTTGACCGGCAGGTCGATGAAGGTCGCACCGGGTTTTTCCCGTTCGGCATATTTGAAGGCCAGGCGGGTGATTTCTGCCATCGTGTCCGGACGGACGACGGTGTAGGCGCGGCGGGTAATCGGTTCGAACATGGCCCGCAGGTCGAGATACTGATGGGCGGTGATGTGCATTTTATCCGTACCGACCTGGCCGGAAATGGCGACCAGCGGGGCCCCGTCGCAGTCGGCATCGGCGACGCCAGTAATCAGGTTGGTAGCACCAGGCCCGAGGGTAGCCATGCAGACGCCGGCTTTGCCGGTCAGACGGCCGTAGACGTCGGCCATGAAAGCGGCGCCCTGTTCGTGACGGACGGTGATGAATTCAATCTTTGAATGTTCCAGGGCATCCATGACGGCGAGGTTTTCTTCGCCGGGGATGCCGAAGATATAATGGACGCCTTCTTCTTCCAGACATTCGACGAGAAAGTCGGCGGTGTTGCGCGTCTTCTTTTGTTCCATGGTGTGCACTCCTTTGACGATAGATGGATGAGTTGAAATTCGTGTTGCAACCTGTATTATAATATGGTATAGCTTGTTTTTCAATCATTTGAGAGGGGGATTTTATGAACATTCTAATCAGCGCCTGCCTGCTCGGCCAGTATTGCCGTTACGATGGTCAGACGAAGGTTTATCCGCAGGTACAGGATTTGCTCGGACGGGATGATATCCATTTGATTCCCGTCTGTCCGGAACAGGCTGGTGGTCTGGCGACGCCGCGGCCAGCGGCTGAACGGCAGGGCAAACGTGTCGTCACTGCTAATGGCAGCGATGTGACGGCCCAGTACCAGCGTGGCGCCGAAGCGGCTCTGTATTGGGCACGCCTGTTCCACTGTACGAAAGCCATCTTGAAGGAGAAAAGTCCGTCTTGTGGACATGGACAGATTTACGATGGTACTTTTTCCCGGACCCTGACGGCTGGCGACGGCGTGACAGCGGAATTATTACGTGCAGAAGGCCTTGAAATCACCGGCGAAAGCGACCTTCCCTGACTCTTGCTTTTATACCCCTGGTTTGCTACAATATACGAGTACGCAAGTAAGGAGGTTGCAGCGTGAATACGTTTCTACATGAAGTTTACGAATGGATTTATTCCATTATCATCGCGTTGGCCATTGCCATGGTCATCCATATCTTCTTCTTCCAGCCGACCCGCGTTTCTGGTGAATCGATGATGCCGACCCTGCACAATGGGGAATACCTCATCGTATCCAAGTGGAATCACATCCTGGGGGAAGTCCCGAATTATGGGGATATTGTCATCATCGACAGCCGCGTCCAGTATCCGCGTACGTGGAAAGATGACGTTGCCGAACCGATGAACAATTACATGGCCTTCTTCAATCATGATTTGCAGACCAAGAATATCTGGGTCAAACGGGTCATCGGCCGTCCAGGCGATACCTTGGCTTTCCATGACGGCAAGGTATGGCGCAACGGCGAGCCGTTAGATGAACCGTACATCAATGAACCGATGGAATACAGCCGCAAAGGAGAAATCAAGATTCCCGAAGGCTATGTCTTCTGCATGGGCGACAATCGCAACCACAGCAGTGACAGCCGCTTCATCGGCCCGGTCCCCATCGACCACGTCTTAGGCCACGTCATCTGGTAGGCCTCAAAACAGCATACGACAGTTCGCAATCCATCCTGTCGGTAAACAAAACTAGGAAGCATTACAAAAGGTATCTTGCAATGCAGACGGGATTGTTTCGGCAACCCCGTCTTTTTTTTGCTCTCAGTTGAAAGGAGGAACGCCTATGTATAATTTCTTAGCGAACACGAAACGCATGACCGTCGCTGCTATGGTCATGGCATTGTACATCGTCATCTTGTATGTCACCCAGGGCATTTCGTTTGGCCCGTATCAGATCCGCATCGCCACGTCGCTCTATGCATTGGCCTTTGTATATCCTTTCCTGGTCGTACCCTTGGGGCTTGCGAACTTCATCGCTAACTTTCTCTTTGGCGGCTTGGGCTTCATCGACATGATCGGTGGCTGCTTTGTCGGCATCGTCACGACATGGCTCATCGTCCAGGTCCGTCAGCGTCATTATAATCCCTGGCTGGCCGCCCTGCCCATCTGGTGGGTGCCGACCCTCTGCGTCAGCGCCTGGCTGTCGTATCTGCTCAACCTGCCTTATGCCGTCCTGGTCAGCAGCCTGGCTGTCGGTCAGCTGCCGCCGGCTATCTGCGGGGTCCTGCTCATCCAGGCCCTGAGCCATCGCTATATTTTGAAAAAGGAGTTTTGATCTATGAGCCGAAGTAAAGAAGAACTGCAGGGCGTGACCAAGCTGGGCAATCAGCATACGGTGTATGCCCAGGACTACGATCCGTCTTTATTGGAAACATTTGTCAACAAGCATCCCGACCGGGACTATTTCGTCAAGTTCAATTGTCCCGAGTTCACCAGTCTCTGCCCCATGACGGGCCAGCCGGACTATGCGACGATTTATATTTCTTACGTCCCAGGGGAACGCATGGTAGAAAGCAAGTCGCTGAAGCTCTACCTGTTCAGTTTCCGCAATCACGGCGATTTCCATGAAGACTGCGTCAATATCATCATGGACGACCTCATCCGGGCCATGGACCCGAAATACATCGAAGTGTGGGGGAAATTCCTGCCCCGCGGCGGTATCAGCATCGACCCGTACTGCAATTACGGCCGGCCCGGTACGCCCTGGGCTGACGTGGCCTGGCAGCGCCTGTCCCAGCATGATTTATATCCTGAAAAAGTAGATAATCGCTAAATCTATTACCTTTTACGGCTGTTTCATGATATAATAATCTAAAAACAACAGAAGTAAGGGGTGTTACCTGTGAAATTGAAAAAAATGCTTTTGGCCCTGGGCTTTTCCCTGGTCTTGTCGGCATCGGTCTTCGCAGCGGATAATATGTGGCAATATAACCAGTATACGTCCATCGACATGAACTCGGCCAAGCTCTATTACGATATGGGCCGCCAGATCCTGTCCTTCGATACGGTGGAAAAATCCGGCGAAACGACAGACTACTGCACCTATGTGTATAACATCGATGACCAGACGATCCAGCTGAAAAAGATGATTACCAAGACGAAGAAGCATAAGTATAAGAGCAGCTTCTATCCGGAATCCATCAAAGACGGCAATGCCGTCATCAAGGCCAGAGCCCGCATGGCGAATGACGTATTGGCCAAAGTAAAGGAAAAGAACGAAAAATAAAGGGTGTGATGTTTGAGGTTTGATGTTTGAAGTAATGATTTTAAATTTAACGCTATCCACATCAAACATCAAACTTACTACTTCAAACTCAAAAAGAGGCTGCCTTCGAGAGACAGCCTCTTTTTATACGACATCACTTGCCTTTAACGCAGATGCTGAGCCATTTTGGCAGTTTGTGTTCGACGACGACCCATGAGTAGGCGGCGGCACAGGCTGTGACGATGACGTAGATGGCGATGATGTGGACGGCCCGCAGGTAAATATGCAGGTGAGCCGCCAGGCCCGTGCAGGCGCTGAGGAAGACCGGATGGACCAGGTAGATGGGGTACGAGTAGTCGCCCAGGAGGGAGAAGACTTTGTGGACCCACTGCGGTACAGGCCGACATTCCCACCAGTAGAGGAGGAAGAGCATCGTCGACAGGGTATAGGCCATGCCGATAGGGCTGAGCTGATGGATGGTGAAGACTGCCGATAAGGGGTCATAGCCCAGGTAGTGCATGACGCCGTAGTACGCGGCCAGCATGCCCAGCGTCGTCGCCGCCTGGAAGACGTTGACCAGGACGCCGTGCTTTTTCAGCCAGTCCGTGACGCTGCCGAAGTGTTCTGCCGTGAAGGCGCCGAACATGAAGATGAACAAGTAGTGCAGGACGATGTAGTTCAAACGGAAGTTGAAAGCGTCCTGGATGAGGGGATTGTTGGAATGGACCGTCCAGATATAACTGGAATAGAAGTTGAAGGCCATGTTGGCGAAGAAGAGAAGAGTAAACGACAGCCACGGTGCTTTATCCATGAAGCGCAGGAGCGGCCGCCACAGGGGCATGAGGAAGTAGAACCACAAGAGGATGACCAGGAAGTAAATATGATACATGGCCAGGCCGTACCACAAGGTACGGAAAAAGGCGTAAGGCTGGAAGACACTGAAGTTGTGGCTGATGACCGATACGTAGACCATGTAGAACAGGGACCAGGCCAGGTAGGGGACGAAGACCGTCCGCAGGCGGCGCCGCAGGTAGTCTTTATAGACGAAGGGCTGGTCCAGGGGCTGGCTGTAGAACATGCCGAAAGCCGACAGGAAGAAAAAGGCCGGCACGGAAAAACGGGACAGGATTTCCAGGATGGCCACCAGGCCCAGGTTGGGCGACGGATTGACGATAGCGACGGAGCCGACATGGATGGCGATGACGCCGAGCATACAAAGGCCGCGCATATAGTTGATAGAATGAATGAATCGTTTTGACATCTGACACCTCGAAAGATACAATAAAGATAATTAGGATAATGACCTATCCTATTATAACAAATTTTTTCAGCTTGGACAGGGAGGCTTTATGACAGAAGATATAAAAAAAGTGACCCGCACGGGACTCATCCTGGCAGTGACCTTGATCCTGCAGGGTCTCCGCCTGGTCATTCCCATACCGCCGCAGGTCAGCATGTTCGTCGTCGGGTCCCTGGTCAATGCCTGTCTCCTCGTGGCGGTCCTCCTCATCGGCCGCCGTGCCGGCCTGGTCGTGGCCGGGTGTACGCCGGTCTTTGCCTGGCTGGAAGGGATGCTGCCCTTCTTTCCCTTTGTCTTTCCCGTAGGGCTGGGCAACTGTTTCTACGTCTGGACGGCCTGGCGCTGGCAGCGGTACGGTCTGCCGGCTTTTTGCGGCGGTGCCTTGGGGAAGGCGGCCATCCTCTATGGCTCGTTCTACCTGCTGTTCGCCTGTATTGCGTTTCCGCCGGCTGTGCGCCATATGCTGTTGTTTGCTATGAGCTGGCCCCAGATCGTGACCGGCATCATCGGGGCGGTCCTGGGAATGGAAATCAGCCGTTTCCTCGGGCATCGGCCTGAATAGAAAGGAAGGTATGTATGTTCTTGCAAATATTTTATTATCTCCCGGCTATCCTCGGCGTGTTGTTCATTGCCGTCGGGGCCTATCACGGCTGGAAGTTCCGCAGCATGACGCGGCGCTGTAAGGTAGCGGCTGTAGGGACGCTCCTCGGATTTGAAGAAAAGAAGATGAAGAGCGGAACTCTTTATTACCCCGTCGTCCGTTTTCAGACGCAAGACGGCAAGACCTATCAGGCCCGGTATGCCTTTGGCGATGCCGAATGGGATTATACGGCCGGCGATGAACTGGACCTTCGTTATAATCCGGCGGATCCACAGGAAATCTATCTCGATCACGTGCAAAGTGTCTGGCAGCAGTATGCCAGTCCTTTTTTCATCATTATCGGCGGCCTTATCTTTATCGCTGCGTATTACTTCATTTTGTAAATAAAGGAGGACCTGGTTACGTTGGAAGAAAATGAAAGAGCTGTGGCTGCCATGCGGCAGTTTTTAGAGGCCCTGGGACTGGATCTCCAGGCTTTGGGCATGGAAAAGACGCCGCACCGCGTCGCTCAGGCTTTTGGGGAATTTTTTTCGGGGCTCAGGGAAAATCCCGATGACGAGTGGCAGGCTCCCATTGCGACCCAGAGCGATGGCTTGGTCGTCGTCCGCAACATCCGCTTCCATTCGATGTGCGAACACCATTTGCTGCCTTTTTTCGGCTCCGTCCATGTGGCCTATTATCCGAAAAACGGAACTATCGCCGGCTTCGGCCATTTTGTCCGCGCCGTCGACATCCTGGCCCGGCGGCCGCAGCTCCAGGAACGGATGACCGATGACCTGTGCCAGTCCATTTGCCGCGGCCTCGATCCGGAAGGTGTCCTGATCATCGTCAAAGCGACTCATTTATGCCTGACCATGCGCGACCGCATGGCTATCGATTCAAATATCGTAACGACGGCGTCATCGGGCTGTCTGAAAGAGGGGACAGCCGCCTATGATCAGGCTTGGAAACTGCTCATGGAGGAGGAAAAAGATGGATAAAATCGTCCTGACAGGACTTCATTTTTATGGGTATCATGGCTGTCTGCCCGAAGAAAAGCGCCAGGGCCAGCCTTTTCACATCGATTTGACGCTGGAAACGGACTTGGGACGGGCCGGCCAGACCGATGACCTGACGCAGACTGTCGATTACAGTGCCGTCTATGGCGTCGTCAAGGAAGTCGTCGAAGGGCCGTCCTTCGACTTGATCGAACGGGTGGGACAGGTCATTGCCGACCGCATCCTGGCCGAGTTCCCACCGGTCCAGGCCCTGACCGTGACCGTCCATAAGCCGCAGGCCCCCATCGGCGGACCCTTTGATGATGCGGCCATCGTCCTGGAAAGGCGGCGCCATGGCTAGATTCTATCTCAGTATCGGCGCCAATCTGGGCGACCGGATGGCGACGCTGCGCCAGGCCGTCCGTCTCCTGGCCGATACGCCAGGGGTAATGGTGACGGCCGTTTCCCCGTTCTATGAAACACCGCCCTGGGGAAAGACCGACCAGCCTGCCTTTATCAACGGGGCCGTGGCTGTCGAAACGGAACTGTCCGGACAGGAACTGCTTGACGCCTGTCTGGATATCGAACGGCGGTTAGGACGCGTGCGCCACGAAAAGTGGGGCGCCCGGACTATTGATATCGACCTCGTCTACAGCCCGGACGAAACGTGCCGGACGGAAACCCTGACTTTGCCGCATCCCTATCTGACCCGGCGGGCTTTCGTCCTGGTACCCTTGCGGGACCTGGCACCGGACCTCATCCTTTGCGGCCGGTCCATCGGTGACTGGCTGGACCAGCTGCCGGATACAGACTCTATCAGAAAGAAGGACAACTAACTATGGAAAAAATACTCATTGCAGATGATGAACAGCTCATGCGTCAATTAGTCATCGATTTCTTGAAGCCCGAAGGCTACGAAATCCTGGAAGCGTCGGACGGCAAAGAAGCCCTGGATATTTATGATAAAGAACACCCGGACCTCATCCTCCTGGACGTCATGATGCCGGGGTACGACGGCTGGACTGTCTGCCGTGAAATCCGCCGTGAATCGACAGTGCCCATCATGATGCTGACGGCTAAGGGCGAAGAAATCGACCAGCTCTTCGCCTATGACCTCGGTGCCGATGAATACATCACCAAGCCGTTCAGCCCGAAAATCCTGGTCGCCAAGATCAAAGCCCTCCTGCGCCGTTCCCAGAATGAACAGGAAACGCATGAAGCCGACGATGGCGTCGCCATCGACCGCGATGCCCGCCAGGTCGTCATCGACGGCAAGAACGTCGACCTCAGTCCGACGGAATACAAGCTCCTCAATTATCTCATGAGCAATACCGGCAAGGCCCTGAGCCGCCGTCAGATCCTCAATCAGGTCTGGAATTACGATTATTATGGTGATTTGCGGACTGTCGATACGCACATCAACCGCCTGCGCATCAAATTGGGCGATAAAGGCCGCTATATCCGCACGGTCCGCGGCTACGGTTACCGCTATGATGGCAAATGAGCAAAGCGCGCTGGTCGTTAAAGTTTAAGGCTGGACTCTATGTCGGCTTTTTTACGATTTTCTTCATCATCACTCTCATGGCAGCCGTTGGCTTCGGCTTTGATCGTTACTATTATTTCATGAAGAAAGAAGCCATGAGTGAAGCCAGCCAGAAAATCAGCACCATCTACCGGGAAGAAGGCAAGCCAGACGAGAGCCAGCTCGATGATTTGAGCCAGCATTATGCTTTGGATGTGCTCATCGTCGACCATGGCCGGCTCGTCTATTCATCCCGGCCGGGGCGGCGGGTCTTTATTCCGCCGGATAAACCGCCGCTCACCAGCCATGATGTCGTCGTCACGGGGAAAGAAGATGAGGCGGCTCAGGTGAAGAACAATTTCAAGATGCCCCTGCATGTAGAAGAGCTCCTGGATTTGCTCAATGGCAAGGTACCTGATGAGGACATGCTGGGCAAGGTTGAGCTGTATAAGGATATGCCCGATTTTGAGCATTTCAACCTCATCGACCGCATCCAGGATGGCACCTATGTCATCATCAGCCAGTCCGTCGCACCCATGCGGGAGAATATCTATATCGTCCAGCGGTTCATCATCGTCTGCGGCCTCCTCTGGCTGGTCCTGGCCCTTATCGGTACGCTTTTCCTGACGAAGCGCATGACCCGGCCCCTGCTGGAACTGAAGAATCTGGCCGTGGCCATGGCCCATCTCGATTTTTCCAAGCGCTGGCAGGGGCATTTCAACGATGAAATTGGTGAACTCGGCGACAGCATCAATACCTTGGCCCATCAGCTCGATGTCGCACTGACGGCGCTGCAGCAGTCCAATACGGAACTGCAGAAACAGCTCGATAAGGCCAAGGAAGTGGAACATATGCGCAAATCCTTCTTGTCCGCTGTCTCCCATGAGTTGAAGACGCCTCTGGCTATCATCCAGGGCTACGCCGAAGGGCTGGACACCCTGGACATCGACAAGGCGACACAACAGCGCTACTGTGCCGTCATCCGCAGTGAAACCCAGAAGATGGATAAACTGGTCAAGGACCTGCTCAACTTGTCGCGCCTGGAAACGGGCTCCTTCAAACTGGAGCAGACCGTCTTCGACTTCACGGCCCTGGCCGAAGAAAGCAAGGCTCGTTTTGCCAAAACCATTGCCGATAAGGGCATCACTGCCGATTGGGAGCTGCCAGCTGAGATGAACGTCTATGGCGACCCGGAACGGATCGATACGATTGTGACCAATTTCTTGAGCAACGCCATTGATTATACGAGGTCCGGCGGACATATCCGCGTCTTTGCCGATGACTTGGGGACGCGGTATCGCATCTCCGTCTACAATGAAGGCAGCCACATTGCTGAAGAATATCAGCAGCGCATCTGGGAGCCTTTCTATAAGATCGACTCGTCGCGGGCCCGCAGCCCGAAACGCGTCTTCGGTGGCCACGGCCTGGGATTGGGAACGGTTGCTGCCTTAGTGAAACTCCACGGCGAACAATACGGCGTCCGCAACGAAACGGATGGCGTCACCTTCTGGTTTACCCTTAAGAAGAGCTAGTTCGTCGTTCATCGTAGGCCGTTCGTCGTTCATCAACAAACGAAAAGGGGCTGTCGCATTAAGCGACAAGCCCCTTTTGTGGTTCGTTTGGCGTGGTTCGTTTGCCGAAAATTCTCACAGCTGCAAGAAAAATGATATTTTCATACAGTAGATTGTTAAAAAATTTAAACCTTCACGGCAAACAAATCACGAACCACGGCAAACCACGTGAAAAAAGGGATTGTGCATGACGGCAAAAGCCTTCGTGCGACAATCCCTTTTTACTGCTAAAACGACCGTTTTCCCAAGGTGGGGTGGCTGCATTTTTTCAAGGTCAGGTGGTCGACGAGGTAGCCGGCCTGGTCGAGATCGACGTCTTCTTTCTGTCCGTCGTGTTCAAAGACGCAGAGCGGATGGTCTGTACCGACTTCACCGCCAGGGAGATAGATGTATTCACCCGTTTCGGCATCGCCGAAGATGATGCCGGCTAAGAGGTGTTTTTTGGCTATCTGGCTCATCGCAGGGCCTCCTGTCCGTCGAATTTGATTTCTAAGAGCTTGCAGTCCCGGTAATCGGCCGAGACGAGCTGGAGCAGTGTCCCGTTATAACGGCGCGGGAACATGGTCCCGGGCTGCATGCCGTGGAGATGGCCGAAGACGCAGAGCGGGACGTGGTATTTTTCTAAAAGGTCCGTAAAGCCGCTGGGCTTGGTCAGGTCGCAGACCGGCGGATAGTGGAGCAGGAGAATCGTATGCCGGCACTGTAAAGCTTCCGCTTCCTGCAGGGTCCGTTCGACGCGCAGGAGTTCCCGCCGGTACGGCTTGGCGTCCCGGTCTTCCTGGTAATGGATATCGCCGGGGCAGACCCAGCCATGAGTGCCGCAGATGGCGATTTCCTTGTCGCCCAGGACAGCTGTCGAGCCGTAGAGGTACTGTATCTTATTTTCGGCGTCCATGCGGTTCAGCTTACCGGCACTTTCCCACCAGTAGTCATGGTTGCCGCGGATCATGATTTTCCTGCCCGGCAGGGCCCGAATCTGATCCAGGTCTTCCTGGGCATCCTTCAGGTGCATGGCCCAAGACGTATCGCCGGCGATGAGGACGACGTCATCGTCACTGACACGGCTCTTCCAGTCGGCGGCGATGCGCTGCCAATGGTTCTTCCAGCGGCTGCCGAAGACTTCCATCGGCTTTTTAGGGGGATTGCCTGATAAATGTAGATCACCGATTGCAAATAAACGCATAGAGTTGTAATAACCGTCCTTTCTTATAGTTCATGCAAGCGCTGCTGCAAAGCATGAATGAAGCGCGCTGAATGGCCTCCGTTCGCGATTTGGGGAATCATATAGCCTACGTAGAGGGGGTTGGTCAGGAAGCGCGGGATAATTTTGACATACAAGGCATCGTCAGCCGGGAAGTCATAGAAGAAGATATTATAACTGTCGTTGAAGCTGACAAAGGAGTGCATGAAATAATCTGCCGTCCGCTGCATATAGCGGACGAATTTCCCCAGCTTTTCCCGGTCCTTGAGGATGAGGTTCACTTCGTAGAAACCGATGATGGGGCGCTGGGACAAGTTGACGGTCAGGCCGTCTTCCTCGACGATGGCAGGTCCGACGAAATGGAAGGGCTTGATATCCTGGTGATAGTCGTAGTCCTTGAAGCCGACGATCTGCGAATGGGGATGATGGATCGTGCCGCCTGCCATATAACCGTGGTTGCGGTAGAAGACGACGGACCGGAATTTCCCCATGTCTTTGACTTGCTGCCATTTTTCCAGGCCGAACTGGATGAGCTTCAGGGCGTATTCCGGCGTATACGATGAAAATTCGCCATCGCAGTCATCGCTTTCGATGATCAGCGTCTGCCACGAATCCTTGAGGACGGGATAGGCGTTTTCCAGCCAGATCATAGGGCCCCGCTTTTCCATGACATTCTTCAGATGGGCTACGTCGCAAAACGGACAATACTTTTCATCGCGATGGACCGTGTCGGGCTTGGTTTTGCCCAGGTCCAGATTATATTCCAAGATGTGAGATAAGGGATTTTCATTCATGATGACCGCTCCTTTTGATACCTACTATACATTGTAGCATAGAGATAGCCATTTTCAAACCATGTGGTATAATACATATATGCTATTTTAAGGAGGAAATTATCATGAGTCTTCATATTGCTGCTCGTGACGGTGAAATCGCCGACCGCATCTTGCTTCCTGGCGATCCCTTGCGGGCTAAATATATTGCTGAAACTTTTTTGGACGACGCCGTCTGCTATACGGATATCCGCAACATCCTCGGCTATACGGGGACTTATAAGGGTGTCCGCCTGTCGGTCCAGGGGACGGGCATGGGAATCCCGTCGATTTCCATTTATGCGACGGAACTCATGCGCGATTACGGCGTGAAGAAACTCATCCGCGTCGGCACCTGCGGGGCTATGCGGAAAGATATCAGGCTCCGCGACGTCATCATCGCCCAAGGGGCCACGACGGACTCGTCGATTATCCGCAACATTTTCGGCGGTTCCATCAACTATGCGCCGCTGGCTGATTTCACCCTCCTGCGCCAGGCGTATGAACAGTCGGTCAAGCAGGGTATCCCGGCCCGGGTCGGCAACATCGTCTCGGTGGACCGCTTCTACGATGACGAAATCGACAACGATAAACTGACCCAGTACGGCATCATGGCCGTCGAAATGGAAACGGCCGGTCTGTACACGCTGGCTGCCAAATACGGCGCCCAGGCCCTGGGATTATTTACGGTCAGCGACCACTTGCTGACGGGAGAAGCCTGCACGCCGGAAGAACGGCAGACGTCTTTCGATGATATGATTCACATTGCCCTGGAAACGGCTATCCAGGAATAGAGGTGCTTATGAAAGCTAAGGAATTGCGGGTCATTGACAGTCATTTCCATTTCTGTGACTATATCGGCTTCAATCAGATTGCTATTGCTGCCGGTTATACCAATACCGAAGAATGTCTGCACAAGGCCTTTCAAGATAACAATATCGTCCACGGCGTCGTCATGGGCAACAAGACCCTGGACCCGGCCGGCCATCACTATCCCGATTACATGAGTTACTGCATCGGCCTGGACAGCAACGTTTTTTATGACAATATGGACCTCATGGTGGAACAGGTCGAAGAGAACCTCAAGCGCAAGCAGTGCTGCGGCATCAAGCTCTATCCGGGCTATAACCACGTCTACGTCTATGATGAACTCTACGACCCGATCTACGAATTGGCCCGGAAGTACAATAAGCCCGTCGCCATCCACACGGGCCTGACGGCGACGGCCAATGCCCTTTTGAAGTACAGCCATCCCATGACCCTCGATGAAGCGGCCGTCAAATACCCTGACGTCCAGTTCGTCATGTGCCATATCGGCAATCCTTTCCTGCAGGATGCCATTGCCGTCCTGGAAAAGAACCACAACGTCGCCGTCGATTTGTCAGGCCTTTTGGAAGGCAAGATTCCCGACATGGTCACCTTCCTGCGGGACAAACAGGGGTATATCTCCATGCTCCGGGACTGGCTGAACTATCTCGGGTCTTACGACCGGGTCATGTTCGGGACCGACTGGCCCCTGGCCAATTTCGCCGATTATATTACCTTTGTCAAAGATTTCATCCCCGAAACGTATTGGGATGACGTCTTCTTCAACAATGCCAACCGCATCTACCAGCTTGGCTTATAGCTGGCTTTGCAGCAAGGGAGGAACGCCTTTTGTATACTGTAACCAAGCGGATGGAAGTGTCCGCTGCCCACCACCTGGTCCTCGACTATGAAAGCAAGTGCGAGCATCTCCATGGACATAACTGGATCATCTATGTGACCTGCCAGGCCGAAGCACTGGACCGCAACGGCATGGTCGTCGATTTCAAGAAAATCAAGGAAATGGTCCACGCCAAGATGGACCATCAGAACCTGAACGATGTCTTCGACTTCAATCCGACGGCAGAAAATATCGCCAAATGGATTTGCGACACCGTTCCCCATTGTGTCAAAGTAACGGTCCAGGAAAGTGAAGGGAACGTGGCCACTTATGAATTATAGCCTCTGTGTCAACGAGATTTTCGACAGCATCGACGGGGAAGGGAAGAAAGCCGGCCAGCTGGCGACGTTCATCCGCCTCTGCGGCTGCAACCTGCGCTGTTCGTACTGCGATACGGCCTATGCCTTCAATGAAGGCCGGCATATGGATATTGCCGATATCATCGCCCAGGTCTCCTATCCCAACGTCACCTTGACGGGCGGTGAACCGCTGTGCCAGGATATCCACGCTCTCCTGGAAGGACTGAAGGGGCACAGCGTCAACATCGAGACCAATGGCAGTATGGATATCGAACCGTATTTCAAATATGATCACGTCTGGTTCACTGTCGATTACAAGAGCCTGTCTTCGGACATGGCCAACCGTATGCTGCCGGAAAACTTCGAGAAGCTCCGGCCTCAGGACGTCCTCAAGTTCGTCGTCGGCGATGAAGCCGACCTGCGTCAGGCTTTGGGCGTCTATCGCTTGTACCGCCCGAAGTGTGCCGTCTATGTCGGTGCCGTCTTCGGCAAGATCGAGCCGCGGCGCATCGTCGAGTTCATGAAGGAAAACCGCCTGACGGACTGGCACATGCAGCTCCAGCTCCATAAATTCATCTGGAACCCCGATGACCGGGGCGTCTGACTGAGACGACGAAACGCCGTTATCCGCTGATCTGCGGGTAACGGCGTTTTTTGAAGATGGCCTGGTCGTCATCGAGCATGTGCTGGAAACAGAAGAGGGTCGCGTCCGTATCGGTCAGGCTGTCGTGCCAGTTGCGGCCGTGGTAGCCGTAATGGGCGGCGCAGTTCATGAGCTTTTCATAGGTAATGGTTTTCGTTTCCTGATAATGGATGAGGGAAAAGGCTTCGGCCAGGTCGAGATAGATGTCCTTGTCGGGCAGGACGACGCCAGAAGCGTGGAGCTTGGCGATGTCGTTGAAGGTGCTGTAGCCGACGATGAGGTCTGCGTCCATGAAAAGGCGGCTGACCGTATCGGCCCAGAGGATGAACGGGTCTTCCTGGGCGACCTGTTCCGGCGTGATGTGATTGACTTCCATCGCTTCATCCCAGCGTTCCGTATAGAGGGGTTTGAAATAGCGGTTCATGAGGACGTCGCCGCAGCCGTTCATGATGGACAGCTGGATGATTTCTGCGTCGGCTGTGAGGCCCGTCGTTTCCAGATCCAGCGTCAGGATGCGCGACGGGTCGAGGCGGCGGATGGCCTGTTTGATCTTCGGCGACCGGCGGATGGTCTGGCGCCGGGCTTTTTCTTTTTTCGACAGTACCTTTTTCATGGAAAAACCTCCTTTCTTCTCTGCAATGGCTTTATTATAGGAAGAAAGGAGGTTCTTGTCAATTACTATTTCTTAGTGCTGGCACTCGTCGTGGCCTGTGGCTGGCTCTGGCCCGGTCGGTCGACGGAGGTGAAGCCGTAGACGGCCGTACAGGCCAGGAGCAGCATGAGGAGGAGAGAAATGATTTTTTTAGCTGTCATAGAGGAAGTGTCCTTTCACGATGATTTATTCGTATAAGCCGCTCGGTTTTTCTGAGAGGTTGATGAAGATGTTCTTGGTCTGCATGTAATGGCGCATGGTCGTCTTATCTGTTTCGCGGCCGATGCCGGAAAGCTTGTAGCCGCCGAAAGGTGCGCCGGCCGGCAGGGCGTTGTAGGTATTGACCCACATGCGGCCCGTTTCGACGCCTTTGGCTACGCGCAGGGCCCGGTTGATGTCGCGCGTCCAGACGGCGCCGCCTAAGCCGTATTCGCTGTCATTGGCCATGGCGATGACTTCGTCTTCCGTTTCAAAGGGCAGGATGCAGACGACAGGGCCGAAGATTTCTTCCTGGGCAATGCGCATGTCGTTGGTGACGTCGGCGAAGATCGTCGGCTTGATGAAATTGCCCTTTTCCAGTCCGTCTGTCGTGACTTTTTCGCCGCCGCAGACCAGGCGTGCTCCTTCTTGTTTGCCGATTTCGATGTAGCTGAGGATCTTTTCGACCTGACGGCCGTCAATCTGGGCGCCCATCTGCGTGTCTTCCAGCCAGGGCAGGCCGACTTTGACGCGGTTGAAGCGTTCTGCCAGTTCAGCGACGAATTTGTCGTAGATCCCTTTCTGGACGAAGATGCGGGAACCGGCGCAGCAGACCTGGCCCTGGTTGAAGAGGATGCCCAGCTGGGCCCCGTCCATGGCCATGTCCCAATCGCAGTCGTCGAAGAAGATGTTTGCCGATTTGCCGCCTAATTCCAAGGTGGCCGGGATGAGTTTTTCCTGAGCTGCCTTATAGACGTCGCGGCCGATTTCCGTAGAGCCTGTGAAGGCCAGTTTCTGGATGTCCGGATGGTCGAGGATGTACTGGCCCGACCGGGAGCCTTTACCGGTGATGACGTTGACGACGCCGTCCGGCAGGACGCCTTCCAGGAGGTGCATCAGTTCCAGGACGCTGAGGGACGTCGTGCTCGACGGCTTGAGGATGATCGTACAGCCGGCAGCCAGGGCCGGTGCCAGTTTCCAGGCGGCCATGAGGAAGGGGAAGTTCCAGGGGATGATCTGGCCGACGACGCCAATCGGTTCGTGGATGACCAGGCTCAGCGTGTGGTCGTCCAGCGTGGATGCCCGGCCGTCTTCACTGCGGAGGACACCGGCGAAATAGCGGAAATGGTCGGCCGCTGCCGGGATGTCGATGGCTTTCGTTTCCCGGATGGGCTTGCCGTTATCCAGGGTTTCGATGAGGGCCAGCGTATCAGCATTCTTTTCGATGATGTCGGCGATTTTCAGGAGGATCGCCTGCCGTTTGACGGGGGATACTTTTTTCCAGGCCGGGAAAGCGGCCTGGGCTGCGCGGACGGCGGCATTGACATCGTCCTGCGTCGCTTCGGCACAGACGGAGAGGACGTCGCCGTTGGCCGGATTGATGGCTTTAAAAGTAGAACCGTCGCTGGACGGGACCCAGCGGCCGTTAATATATAAATCGTAAGAAGGGCGGATGACGTGTTTCATGAGAGCACTTCCTTTCTGAGAGTCTGCGGAGCAGATATAGTTAAAAATAATTATTTGTTAATTGTAAATTTATTATACCATAAGTGTACCAAAATGGTCAACAATGGGAAACTTTTCACGGTCTCTGTGCCGGCCAAATGATTGCAAATATTGGCAAAGCAAGCTAAAATAGATAGGGTACACATTAAGTATAGTTTTAACAGGAGAAGATTATGTATAAATACGTTTTATTCGATCTGGACGGTACGCTGACCGATTCTAAAGACGGCATCATCAATTCCGTTGCCTATGCCCTGGAAAAAATGGGCGAATCGACAGAAGGCCGGCTGGACCAGCACACCGTCGTCGGGCCGCCGCTCTTGACGACTTTTGAAGAAGTCTATGGCTTTTCGCCGGAAAAGGCGCGCCGGACTTATGCCTATTTCCAGGAACGCTACAGCACGATCGGCAAGTTCGAGAACCGGGCTTTCGACGGCATCGTTCCCATGCTGAAGACCATGAAAGAAGCGGGCATCCGCTCGTTTGTCGCTACATCCAAACCCCAGGTCCATGCCGAAGCGATTTGCCAGAAATTCGGCATCGCGCCTTACGTGGAAGCCATTGCCGGGCCTGCCGTCGGCGGTACCGATACGAAAGCCGATGTCATGCGCCGTATCCTGGATGGCCTGGGCCCGCTGCAGCCAGGCGATGCCGTCATGGTCGGCGACCGCCGCTTCGATGTCATCGGAGCCCACGAACTGGGCCTGCCCGTCATCTATGTCACCTACGGGTATGGCAATGAAGCGGAACGGAAGGCCTTCCAGCCAGAGTATACGGCCGATACCGTAGCGGCTCTGGGCCAGCTGCTTTTGCAGGCTTAGCAAGCCCATCATATACATTATATATACGATAAGGAGTATTTTTTTATGAAATTACAAGAAAAACAGACTATCCATGGCTTTGCCGTCGACCGGTCCCGTTACGTACCGGAACTGCACAGCCAGGCTTATGAGTTGCACCACATCCAGTCCGGTGCCCGCTTGTTATATATCCAGAATGATGACGACAATAAAGTCTTTTCCATTTCTTTCCGGACGACGCCGTCTGACAGCACGGGCGTACCCCATATCTGCGAACATTCTACCCTTTGCGGCTCCCGGAAGTTCCCCCTCAAGGAACCCTTCGTCGAACTGGTAAAGGGTTCGCTCAACACCTTCCTCAATGCCATGACGTTCCCGGACAAGACCATGTATCCCGTAGCCAGCCGCAACGCTGCCGATTTCAAGAACCTCATGGATGTCTATCTGGATGCCGTCTTTTTCCCGAACATGATCAAAGATAAACAGGTCCTCATGCAGGAAGGCTGGCACTATCATCTCGATTCGGCCGATAGTGAGCTGACTTATCGCGGTGTCGTTTATAACGAAATGAAAGGCGTCTTTTCTTCGCCGGATTCGCAGATGGAACGGCACGTCATGGATGCCCTCTTCCCGGATACGACGTATGGCGTCGAATCGGGCGGCAATCCCGATGATATCCCCAGCTTGACACAGGAAGCCTTTGCTGCCTTCCACGCCAAATATTATCATCCGTCGAACAGTTACCTCTTCCTCTACGGCGATATGGATATCGACCAGACCCTGGCCTTCATCGATGGGGAATACCTGAGCCAGTTCCATGTCCAGTCTGTCGATTCGGCCATCGGCCGCCAGACTTGCCCGGGCAGCCAGGTCAAGACCTATCCCTATGGCATTGCGACGGGAGAAAAGACGGATCACAAGACCCTGCACAGCCTGACCTATGTCATCGACGATGCCCTGGACCCGACCGTAGCCATGGCTTTCAAAGTCCTGACTTATGTCCTCTTGCAGTCGCCGGCAGCTCCGCTGAAAAAGGCCCTGGTCGATGCCGGACTGGGCAAGGATATTTCCGGTGATTTCCAGGATGGCATCTTGCAGCCTTTGTGGGGCATTTCTGTCAATGGGTCGGATCCGGACAAACAGGCTCAGATCCTGCCGCTCGTCCGCAAGGTCCTCAGCGATATGGTCCGCAGCGGCCTGGACAAGACCTTGCTCACAGGCGCCCTGAACCGGACGGAATTTGCCCTGCGTGAAGCCGATTTCGTCGGCCGCCCGAAGGGACTCATCTATGGCATCCGCTGCATGGATACGTGGCTCTACGATATGGATCCCCTGGCAGCCCTGTCCTATGAAGGGGCACTGGAAACGTTGCGCCGCGGCATCGACAACGGTTATTTCGAAGGGCTGATCCAGAAATATATCCTGGATAATCCTTATTATGCTCTCATGTCCTTAGTCCCTGAACCGGGCCTGACGGAACGGCACGACAAGGCTCTGGCCGATAAGCTGGCGGCCTACAAGGCTTCGCTTTCGAAAGAAGAAATCGATGCCATCGTAGCTGATTCCCAGGCCCTGCAGAAACGGCAGGCTACGCCCGATTCGCCGGAAGCCCTGGAAACGATTCCGACCCTGACCCGGGACGACCTGGAAAAGAAGGTCGATTCGATTGCCATGGAACAGCAGACGATGGATGGCGTCACGGTCTGCTATGTCCCGGATGAAACGAACGGCATTACCTATGTCAATGCCTACTTCGACCTCCACGGCCTGACGCGGGAAGAAATTTCCTATGTCTATCTGCTCAGCGACCTCATCGGCGACATGGACACGACAGACCACACGTATGGGGACATCGCCTCGCTCATCGACCTGTATACCGGCGGCATCGACTACAGTGTCTCGGCTTTCTCAAACCGGACAGACAATAAGGATTACATGCCTGTTTTCCGCTTCAAGGCCAAGGGCTTGACACAGAACCTGGACAAACTCGTCGATTTGTTGAAGGAAATATCCCTGCACACGGTTTTCACCAATAAGGACCGCCTGGCTGAGCTCGTCGAAGAAACGAAGGCCGGCTGGGATATGGATGCGTTCCGCCGGGGTCATACGATCGTCATGCACCGCGTCTTGTCTTATGTTTCGCCTGTCGAAGCTTTCTGCGACGCCGGGGAATTGTCGTATTACCAATTCATTACGGACATCGCCGGACGCATCCGCAGCGATGCCGATGAAATCGGCGCCAAACTGTCTGCCGTCATGAAAAAAATCTTTACCCGTTCGGCCCTGACTTTGGAAGTGACGGCCAGCCAGGAAGACTGGAAGACGGCCAAAGTCGTCGTACCGGCGTGGATCCAAGCCTTGCCGCAGGGCGAAAAGCCCCAGGGCTTATGCGATTTCGGCCTGTCCCGGAAGAATGAAGGCATCATGACCAGCGGGACGGTCCAGTACGTAGCCAAAGGCGGCAACTTCCGCAGCCATGGCTATGACTACGACGGCTCCCTCATGGTCCTCGACACGATTCTCCAATACGGTTATCTGTGGACGAAAATCCGCGTCCAGGGCGGGGCTTACGGCGCCTTTACCCGCTTCTATGACAATGGCGACATGGTCTTCTGCTCGTACCGTGACCCCAATCTCCGCTCCAGCGTCGAAGCCTATGACGCCTTGGCCGATTATCTGGAATCCTTTGATGTATCGGATCGGGAAATGACGAAATACGTCATCGGGACGCTGAGCCGCATTGACGTACCCCTGACGCCGTCCCTGCGCGGAGCCAAGGCCATGAGCCGGTACTTTACGGGCACGACGGAAGCCATTGCCCAGCAGCGCCGGGATCAGCTCCTGGCGACGACGGCTGCCGATATCCGGGCCCTGGCACCGCGTATCCGTGCCGTCATGGAAGACGACAACGTCTGCGTCATGGGCAGTGAAGCCAAGATCCGCGAAGCGAAGGATTTGTTTGCCAACCTCGTTTCGCTGCCTGATTAGGATGTGAGTGCTATGCGCGGACGTTTTGCGCCGAGCCCGACGGGTTATATCCACTTAGGCAATGTCTGGTCGGCCCTCCTGGCCTGGCTGCAGGTACGCCAGGCCGGCGGGACGCTGGTCCTGCGGATTGAAGATATCGACGAACAGCGGTCGAAGCCTATCTATACCCAGGCCCTGATGGAAGATTTGCACTGGTTGGGCCTTAACTGGGATGAAGGCCCGGATGTAGGCGGTCCTTATGGCCCGTACATCCAGCAGGAACGGTATGACCGCTATGATGCGGCCCTGGAGAAGCTCCATAAGGCCGGCCTCCTGTATCCCTGCTATTGCAGCCGGGCCCGCCTGCAGGCTGTCGGCGCTCCCCATGCCGGCGAGCACACCGTTTATGACGGCCATTGCTACGGTATGAGCGAAGCCCAGCGGCAGCAGATGACCAAGAAGCCGTCGTGGCGGGTCCATGTACCGGCGCGGATCATTTCCTTTACGGACGGCGTCTACGGGACCTTCCATGAAGACCTGGCGCGCTGCTGCGGCGACTTCGTCGTCCGCCGGGCCGATGACATGTATGCCTACCAGCTGGCCGTTTCCGTCGATGACGGAGCCATGGCCGTGACCCATGTCCTGCGCGGGGAAGACCTCCTGTCATCGACGGCCCAGCAGATTTGGCTCATGGAAACTTTGGGATATACACCGCCTGTATATACCCACGTCCCCATGCTCGTCGATGAATACGGCAACCGTTTATCCAAGCGCCAGCACGGCATCACCATCCGCTCACTGCGGGAACGGGGCATGACGGCTGAGGCCATCTTGTCGCACCTGGCCTATGCCGGCGGCCTGGTGCCGGAACGGCGCAGCTACAGCAGGGACGAACTTATCCGCTGCTGCGATTTCCGTAAATTGCGGAAAGAGCCCATTGTCGTAAAAATGCTGTAGGGGCGCTCTTTCAACTCGAACTACGAACCACGAGCCACGAATCACTAAGAAGTTTTGTCTGAAAGAAGAAACTTTCAGGCAAAGCTTCTTTTTTTCTCCATTGTGTTGTCACGACGTGTGTAAATGTGGTAAAATGTGGTGAAAAGTGAAAGGAGTTGCGGCCTTATGTTTATGGGTGAATATGAACATTCCATTGACGCAAAAGGTCGCGTTATTTTGCCTGTCAAATTTCGGGATGAACTAGGGCCAAAGTTCGTCGTTACCCGCGGTTTGGAAGGCTGTCTTTCTGTCTATACGATGGAGGCGTGGATGCGTTTGGCCGGCAGTTTGAAGAAACTCCGGGCGTCTAAAGAAAACGTCCGCGCCTTCAAGCGGTTTGTCTTCGGCAGTGCTGCTGAAGTAGAATTTGATAAACAAGGCCGCATCCTGATTCCGGCGACATTGAGGGCCTATGCCAAGCTGGTCAAGGATGTGACTGTCCTGGGGACAGGGGATAAGGTCGAAATCTGGAGCAAAGACGTTTACGAAGCCTATGCCGCCAAGACCATACCGGTCATGGAAGAGATCGCAGAAAGTCTCGACGATTCCCTGGACTTGGACTTTTAGGAGGAATTATGAATTTTCATCACGTCAGTGTGCTTCGCCAAGAAACCATAGATAACTTGATCACCGACCCTGACGGGATTTATGTCGATTGCACACTTGGCGGCGGCGGTCATTCCCGGGCACTGGCCGGGCGCTTGTCGGCCAAGGCGACGCTTATCGGCCTTGACCAGGATAAGGATGCCATTTCAGCCGCGACGGAACGCTTGAAGGATACTGCCTGCCGGCGCATATTGGTACAGCGGAATTTCCGTTATCTGCCAGACGTACTCGATGAATTGGGGATTGAAAAAGTAGACGGCGTCATGTTCGATTTGGGCGTATCCAGTTATCAGCTCGATACACCGGAACGGGGATTTTCCTATATGCAGGACGGGCCCCTGGATATGAGGATGGACCGGGACCAGAAGCGCAGTGCCTACGATATCGTCAATGGCTACAGCCAGGCTGATTTATACCGCATCATCAAGACCTACGGCGAAGAACGGTGGGCCAAGCGCATTGCGGCGTTTATCGTCGAAGCGCGGCGGGAAAAGCCTTTGGAACGGACGGAGGAACTGGTCCAGGTCATCAAGAAGGCCATCCCGGCCGGCGCCCGTAAGGACGGCCCCCATCCGGCCAAGCGGACTTTCCAGGCCATCCGTATTGAAGTCAACGATGAGCTGGGAATCCTTCACGATTCCCTGGAACACGCTGCCCAGCGCCTGAAGCCAGGCGGCCGGCTGTGCGTCATCACCTTCCATTCCCTGGAAGACCGCATTGCCAAACAGACATTGAGGCTCTTGGCGACAGACTGTATCTGTCCGCCGGACATGCCGGTTTGTACGTGCCATCATCATGCCATCCTGAAAGTGAAGCGCCAGCCTATCCTGCCGTCACAGGAAGAACTGGATACGAATCCGCGGGCCCGCAGTGCGAAGCTTCGCGTCGGTGTCCGCAAATAACGGGGCCGGGCTATGATCATGGAAATGGATGTGTTGCGTATGTTGGTGAGGAAAGCCGGGAACATACATGGTGACAAGAGCATACCCTTATGGCGGACGGCTGCTGTAGACGCAATCCGGCGAGGGGCGACATTCGTCCTTATACCGATTGGAATGATTGCGGCCATCGTAATTGTATCCAATCTCCTGACCTCCTGGGCATACCAGCAGAGCGGAGAGCTCATGGAGGTGAAGCGCGAGACGCAGCAGTTACAGCGCGAAAACGATGAATTGCGCGTCGAGATTTCCAAATTGGAAACACCGGAACGAATTTACACGACCGCGACGAAGCGACTCGGCATGGTAGCGCCGTCACGGATCCTTTACGGGAACCAGACGGATCAAGCCGCAAGGGGAAAACGTCGATAATTGCTTAAAACCGAGAGGTCGACGCACTTCGTGCGACGACCTCATTGTTATTTAGTTCATAGAGAATACAGAAAAAGAATCATCAAGGAGGACCTATGATTATGATCAAAACGGTAGGAGAACTTTGTAAACAGATCAAAGGCATTTATAATCTCAACGGCAGTGCCGATACAGTGATTACCGGTATTTCGTCGGATTCACGCCAGATTGAAGCCGGCTATCTCTTCGTCTGCATTTCCGGTGTCCACGTCGATGGCGCCGCTTTTGCAGCCCAGGCTGTCGAAAAAGGGGCCGTCGCCGTCTTGACGACGAAACACCTGGATTTGCCCAAGAGCACGGTCCAGATCCAGGTACCGGATATTCATCATGCCCTGGAAGACATGGTTCCTTTCTTTTATGATTATCCCGGCAAGAAGATGCGCATGATCGGTGTCACCGGCACCAACGGCAAGACAACGACGACCCACATCATCGCCCATATCCTGCGGGCTGCCGGTTATCATGTCGGCGTCATCGGCACGATCCATGCCCTCATCGACGATGAAGAGCTGCCAATCCACAACACGACGCCGGATGTCGTCGAACTCCAGCATTTCCTGGCCCTCATGCAGGAAAAAGGCATGACCCATGTCGTCATGGAAGTATCGAGCCATGCCCTGGCTCTGAACCGCGTCGCCGGCATCGAATACGATACGGCTGTCTTCACCAACCTGACCCAGGACCATCTCGACTTCCACAAGACCATGGAAAACTACGTCGCTGCCAAGGCTAAACTCTTCCAGAGCCTGACCGCTGCCGACCACGTCAAGGAAAACAAGACGGCTGTCGTCAACATCGACGACCCCTGGTCCAAGGATATCCTCAATGCCTGCCACTGCAAGGTCTTGACGTATGGCGTCGAAAAGGATGCCGACCTCAAAGGGTCCAACTTGAAAGTCGAATTGAAGAAATCCTCTTTCGACGTCGTCGGCCCCTTCGTCAATGTCCATCTCAACATGAACATTACGGGCTTGTTCAACGTCTATAATACGCTGGCTGCCATCGGCGCGGCTCATGCCGAAGGTGTCGATGAAGCGACCATCGACAAGGCCATCCAGACCTTCCATTCCGTACCGGGCCGTTTTGAACTCGTCGAAGCCGGTCAGGATTTCGCCATCGTCGTCGACTATTCCCATACGCCGGACAGCCTGCAGAAAGCCCTGGAAACGGCGCGGGCTATGAAACCGAACCGCATCCTTGCCGTCTTTGGCTGCGGCGGCGACCGCGATAAGACCAAGCGTCCCATCATGGGCCGCATCGGGGCCGAACTGGCCGATATCCCTATCGTCACGTCCGATAATCCCCGTTCGGAAAATCCGGAAACCATCGTAGAAGAAGTCGAAGCCGGCGTCAAAGAAGGTCTGAAGCCGGGCCAGCACCATGAAGTCATCGTCAACCGCCGCGACGCCATTTACCGCGCTGTCGAACTGGCCCAGACCAATGACATCATCGTCATTGCCGGTAAAGGCCATGAAACGTATCAGATCCTCAATGACGGGACCATTCATTTCGACGACCGCGAAGAAGCGCGCAACGCCGTCCATGCATTGCACAGAGGAGATAAATAATGGCTGTCTTTACGAGTGAAGAAATCATTCAAGCGACAGGCGCCCGGCTCCTGAAGCCGGCGGCTCCTGTTTCTTTCAGCGAGGTCTGCACGGATACGCGGGCCATTGCCAAAGATTCGCTGTTCGTCGCCTTCAAAGGGACGTCTTTTAACGGCCACGACTTCGTAGGCAAAGCCTTGGAAGCCGGCGCTGCCGGTGCTGTCGTATCGGAAGTACGCCCGGAATATGAAGGCCTGACGGCGCCGCTCTTCGTCGTCGCCGATACGCTCAAGGCCTATCAGGACCTGGCCCGGTTCCACCGCCGCCGCTTTTCCATCCCCGTCGTGGCTGTCACCGGCTCTGTCGGCAAGACGTCGACGCGCAATATGATTGCCACGGTCCTCGGTGAAAAATACAAGGTCCTGCAGACGGAAAAGAATTTCAACAATGAAATCGGCCTGCCTAAGACGCTCTTACAGCTGACGCCGGACCATGAAGCGTGCGTCGTAGAAATGGGCATGCGCGGTCTTGGACAGATTGCTGAACTGGCGGCTATCGGCGAACCGACCATCGGTGTTGTCACCAACGTCGGCAAGAGCCATATCGAACTGCTCGGATCGCAGGAAAACATTGCCAAGGCCAAGGGCGAACTCATCCAGGCCCTGGATGAAAAGGGAACGGCTGTCCTCAATGGTGACGATCCCTTTGTCCGCCAGATGACGGCCCTGTGCCAGGGGACCAGCGTCCTCTACGGAACGGGGATGGACGATGCCGTCCGGGCAGATGCCATCGTCTGCGATGAACAGGGCGTCCGTTTCCACTGCCACTGCTTTGGCAGCGGCTTCGAGGCAGCCATGCCCGTCATCGGCCGTCACAATGTCTATAATGCCCTGGCTGCCATCGCCGTCGGCCATTTGACCGGACTGAGTATAGAAGAGATACAGCGCGGCCTGGCCTCATACCGCGGAATGGCTATGCGTCAGGAACTGCTGCATATCGGGCCTTATACTTTCATCAACGATACATATAACGCCAATCCTGCGTCCATGGCAGAGGCCATCCGCACGCTGGACCTGCTGACCAAGGGACGCAAGATTGCCGTCCTCGGCGGCATGGGTGAATTGGGGGACTGGGCGAAACGGGAACATGAAGCCATTGGCCGCCTCGTCGCCCAGACCGGCCTCGACGCCCTCATTACGATGGGCAATCTGGCGAAAGATATCGCCGCTGCGGCCCAAGCGGAAGGGATGACGGCTGTCTATACGACGGATACGCATGAACAGGCGGCCCGTCAGCTGCAAGCCCTGCTCCAGGATGGCGACACGGTCCTCCTCAAGGGATCGCGCAGCTTTGCCATGGAAAAAATACTGCCCTATTTTGAAAGGAAGTAATGTGAATGTTTAAAATGCTGGTTTTCAGCTTTATTGTCAGCTTGGTCATCGGCCTGGCCTTAGGACCTTTTGTCATCAAGGAATTGAAGAAATTCCACGCCCGCCAGTCCGAACGAGAAGAAGGGCCGCAGAGCCATAAGTATAAAGCCGGTACGCCGACTATGGGGGGCATCCTCATCCTGACGGCGCTGACCGTATCGTGCCTCATTTTCGACCCCATGGACCTGCGCAAAGGGCTGGCTTTGTTCCTGGCCCTGGGCCATGGCGTCATCGGCTTCCTCGACGACAGCATCAAGGCCATCAAGCACCGCAACCTGGGCCTTACGGCAAAACAGAAACTGGCCGGCCAGTTCGTCATGGCAGCTGTCTTCTGCTATATCCTCGATGCCTTTCTTCATTTCCCGACGACTTTGTGGATTCCCTTTACTTCCATCACTGTCGATCTGGGGATGTTCTACTATCTCTTCGTCTTCGTCATGATCGTCGGCACGAGCAATGCCGTCAATCTGACCGATGGCCTCGACGGCCTGGCTGCCGGGTCCTGCGCCATTACGTCCGTGGCCTACGTCGTCATCGCCGTCGCTTTGGGCTATTCCCATTTTGCCATTTTTGGGACGGCACTGACCGGGGCCTGCCTGGGCTTTCTCTTCTATAACCAGCATCCGGCCAAGATGTTCATGGGCGATACGGGTTCCCTGGCACTGGGTGGGGCCTTGGCTGCCATGGCCATCCTGACCAAGACGGAACTGCTCCTCATCCTGGCTGGCGGCCTGTACGTCATTGAAGCCCTGTCGGTCATCATCCAGGTCATCTCCTTCAAGACCCGCGGGGTCCGCGTCTTCAAGATGAGCCCCATTCACCACCATTTTGAACTGTCTGGCTGGAGTGAAGTCAAGGTCGTCACCGTATTCTGGAGCTTTTCGGCTCTCATGGCAATTCTGTCCATCATCGTCGTATTGGCCTGCAAATAAGGGCTTGCGGCTTTTCTGATTGAACTACGATATTTTACATAAAGCAGGTGTTGGTAATGAGCATCATGGATTTTTCTGGAAAAAATTTCTTAGTCATCGGCGCAGGCATCAGCGGCCGCGCTGCCTCTGTGGTCCTGGCCGGCCATGGCGGGACTGTTACGCTGAATGATATGAAGGCTATCGACACGGCCGAACAGCCGTGGCCGGATATCGAGGCGGCCGGCGTCAAGCTGGTCTTCGGCAGCCAGGAAACGAATCTTCTCGACGGCATGGATGTCGTCGTCCCGTCGCCGGTCATTTCTCCGGAAATCCCAATCATGAAAGAAGCCATCCGCCGCGGCCTGCCGATTTGGAGTGAAGTCGAAGTGGCCTGCCGGGTCACCGATGCCGACGTGATCGGTATTACCGGGACGAACGGCAAGACGACGACGACGACCCTGGTCGGCGAAATCATGAAGGCCACAGGACGGCAGACTGTCGTCGGCGGCAATATCGGGTATGGCCTTTCGGCTCAGGCCGACAATCTGCCTGAGGAGGCCGTCGTCGTCGCCGAACTTTCCAGTTTCCAGCTCGAATTTACGCACAGCATCAAGGCCAAAGCGGCGACGATCCTCAACATCACACCGGACCACCTGGACCGCCATCATACGATGGAAGGCTATGCCGCTGCCAAGGAACGCATCTTCCTCAATCAGGACAAGGGCGATTATGCCGTCCTCAATTACGACGATGAACGGGTCCGGGCCATGGCGGGAGACATGACGGGGACTGTCGTCTATTTCTCGACGTGCGGCGAAGTCCCGGAAGGGGCATTCTATCAGGACGGCCAGCTCATCCTGCGCCTCCAGGGCCGGGATACCGTCGTCTGTGCTGAAACGGACCTGCACCTCTTTGGCAAGCATAATATCCAGAATTGCCTGGCTGCGATCCTCTTGACCTATGCTGCCGGGGCACCCCTCGATGTCATCCGTCAGGTCCTCAAGGATTTCAAAGGCGTCGAACACCGCCTGGAAAAAGTACGGACCCTTCACGGCGTTACCTATTACAACGACTCGAAGGGGACCAACGTCGATGCGTCCATGAAAGCTTTGGAAGCCTTCCCCCAGGGACACCTCATCCTCATCGCCGGCGGCTATGACAAGATGACGCCGCTCGATGACTTCATGGCTCTGGCGGCGAAACGCGTCGATACGCTGATCCTCATCGGCGATGCAGCGGAACGGTTCGAAGCCGCTGCCAAGAAAGCGGGCATCCAGGATATCCGCCGTACTGGCTACAGTATGGAAGGGGCGATCATGCTGGCCCGCAAGATTGCCAAAGCACCGCAGGCCGTCCTGTTGTCGCCGGCTTGCTCCAGCTTTGATATGTATGACAATTTTGAACAGCGCGGACGTGTCTTCAAGGGCATTGTCAACGCCATTTAATGATATTTGAAATCAACAGGAGGCAGGAACATGCGTCGAGTCATTATTTCCGGAGGCGGCACTGGCGGCCATATCTACCCGGCGATTACTATTGCCCGGGCGATTGCCGACATCGAGCCTACCGAATTTCTCTACGTCGGCTCCAAAATCGGCCTGGAAAATACATTGATTCCTAAAGAAGGCTTGCCTTTCGTTACCCTCGATGTGCGGGGCCTGGAACGGAAGATTTCCGTCCGCAACCTCGTCACCCTGGGCAAGACGGCAGGCAGCCTGATCAAGGCAGAAGGAATCATCCGCAAATTCAAACCGGACGTCGTCATCGGGACGGGCGGTTTCGTCTGCGGCCCGGTCCTTTTGGCAGCCAGCCTGAGCGGTGTGCCTACACTGATTCAGGAACAGAACGTCATCCCTGGCGTCACCAATACGATTTTGAGCCGCTTCGTCAATCGCGTAGCCTTGGGCTATGAAGAGGCTGCAGCCCGTTTCAAGCGTAAGAATATTCTGGTCTATACGGGCAATCCCGTCCGCAAGGATATCCTCACCGTGACGCGGGAAGAAGGGCGTAAGGCCTTGGGCCTGGACCCGGATAAGTTTACGCTCCTCGTCGCCGGCGGCAGCCGCGGCGCCCGCAGCATCAATACGGCGATGATCGAAGTTCACAAGTATTTCCGCAACGACGAACATATCCAGATCCTCCACGTCACGGGGGACCATGAATACGACCGCGTCGTCAAACAGCTGCCAGGTATCGAATGTCGCGGCCGTTATGGCAAGGGAAGCCGCATCATCCCTTATCTGCACTACATGCCGGAAGCCTTGGCCGCTTGTGACCTGGCCGTGTACCGGGCCGGGGCTGTCGGGCTGGCTGAACTGACTGTCCGCGGCGTGCCGTCGATCCTCATTCCCTATCCGTACGCAGCCGAAGACCACCAGCGCTACAATGCCCAGGCCCTGGTCATGTGCGGTGCGGCCAAGATGATCCTCGACAAGATGCTGACTGGCCGGGAATTGTTGGAAGAAATCATTCATTTAAAAGACGATCCGAAGGCGCTGGCAGCGATGGCACAGGCCAGCCGCTCCATGGGCAAGCCCCAGGCGGCACATGATATTGCTGAACTGGCCCTGTCCATTGCCCGTAAACGTCGTCGGTAACAGGTAAAGAAGGGTGTGGAATAAACCTATGGTTAATCTGAACGAGGTTACAAACGTTCATTTTATCGGCATTGCCGGCGCCGGAATGCGGGCAATTGCCAATGTTTTCATTGAAAAAGGATATCATGTATCCGGTTCGGATCTCAAAGCGTCGCCGGTGACGGAACAGTTCGCGAAAAAAGGGGCCCGTATCTGCATCGGCCAGCGTCCGGAAAATCTGAAGGATGCCCAGGTCGTCGTCATTTCGTCGGCCATCCGCGATACTAACGTAGAACTGGCCGAAGCGCGCCGCCGCGGGATTCCGGTCATCCATCGGTCCGATGCCCTGGTCCACATAATGAGCTGGGGGAAGGGGATTTCTGTAGCCGGTGCCCATGGCAAGACGACGACGTCGTCCATGCTGGGCCAGGTCTTCGAAGAATGTCATCAGGACCCGACCATAGTCATCGGCGGCGAAGTCGATTACCTGCATAGCAATTCCATCCTGGGGAAAGGCCCTTATGTTATTGCCGAAGCCGATGAAAGCGATGGGACTTTCCTCAAGCAGAACCCTTATATTGCCGTCGTCACCAATATCGACGCCGACCATATGGACCATTATGGCTCGCTGGACAACGTCATCGACGCCTTCAAGCAGTTCATCCAGAAGCTCGATCCCCAGGATGGCCTGGCTGTCCTGTGCTTTGAAAACGATAAGATCCGGGCCCTGGCTCCGAAGACGGAACGGCGTTATGTATCGTATGGCCTTGAACAGCCGGCGGACTATCAGGCCAAAGACCTTCATTACATCAAGGGCAAGCTCCATTTCTCCGTCTATAAGCATGGCGAAAAAATGGGGGACATGGTCCTCAACGTACCGGGGCGCCATAACGTCCTCAACGCACTGGCGACAACAGCCGTCGCCGATGCCTGCGGCCTTCCCTTTGAAGGCATCGCTTCGGCTATGAGTCATTTCCACGGTGCCAAACGGCGTTTCCAGACCAAGGGCTTTGTTGGCGACGTCTGGGTCGTCGATGATTACGCCCATCATCCGACGGAAATCAATGCGACCCTGACAGCAGCCCGCGATATGGGGACGCACCGCGTGGTCTGCCTCTTCCAGCCGCATCGCTATACGCGGACGAAACTGCTCCTCGACCAGTATGGCAGCGCCTTTGCCAAGGCTGATAAGCTCATCATCACCGACGTCTACAGTGCCGGTGAAGACCCCATTCCCGGCGTGTCGGGAGAACTCATTGCCCGGAAGGTCAAGGAAACGACAGGGCAGGATGTCACCTATATCCCGCATAAGGAAGATTTAGTGGCTTATTTGAGGGAAAATTCCCGTCCCCTCGACCTGGTCATCACCATGGGGGCCGGAGATATTTATAAAGTCGGCGAAGCCTATCTCGCTGAAGCTAAAGAAATGGAGAAATAAGGAAATGGAAGACATGAAAGATAAAAAAATTGCCGTCGTCGTCGGCGGTCCTTCGACAGAAGCAGAAGTATCGCGCCGCACTGGGGCTGCCATTGCTGACGCTCTGACGAAAAAGGGATACCACATCGAAATGATGGAACTCGTACCGAAAGAATTTGCCAAGACCTTGACGGAAAAGGGCATCGACATCGTCTTCAACGCCCTTCATGGCCGCTACGGCGAAGACGGTGTCATCCAGGGCTTATGCGAAATGATGGGGATCCCCTATACCGGCCCGGGCGTCATGGCCAGTGCCGTCGGTATGAACAAGGTCATGAGCAAGGCCGCTTTCCAGGGCGCCGGCATCGCCACGGCTCCTTTCGCTTATTACTTCGCGACGCAGGACCGCGATGCCATCGTCTCCGATATTGAACAGCGCTTCGACCTGCCTGTCGTCATCAAGTCGTCCGGCCAGGGTTCGAGCATCGGCACGGTCATCGTCCAGACGAAAGATGAACTCCGTCCGGCTTTGGAAGAAGCCTTCAAGTACAGTGCGTCCCTGGTAGCTGAAGCTTTCATCGACGGTGATGAATTTACCGTAGCCGTCATGGACGACGTAGCTTTCCCGGTCATCCAGATCGTGTCCAGCACGGGCAAGTACGACTTCTATTCCAAATATGCACCGGGCGTAGCAAAGCATCTCTGCCCGGCTCCGATTTCGCCGGAACTGACCAAGGAAATGCAGGACCTGGCTTTGAATGTCTTCCACCTGTGCCACTGCAGTGGCGTATCCCGCGTCGATATCATGACCGACAAGGAAGGCCACCCCTTCGTCCTGGAAATCAATACCGTACCGGGGATGACGGCGACCAGCCTGGTCCCCGATGCCGCCCGGGCCATGGGCCTGTCCTTTGAAGATTTGTGTGAAAAGATTTTGCTGGAAGCATCGGTAGGTAAGTTTTAATGAGAAAGAAATCATATCATACGGGGCAGCGACGGGTCGTGCTGCCTAACGATCCTCATGATGTGTTTATTCCTCCTCATCTTGAGAACGACCCGCTGAACGAACCGGACCGGGAAGCGCTGGCTGCCAAGAAAGAAGCCAAGCGCCGCCGCAAGGCCCGTCAGGCTGCGCGGCTGAAGAAGAAACGGGCTCATCAGAAAAAAGTCTGGGCCCGGCGCCGCCGGATCGGCTGCATCTTTACGATTCTCGGCGTCTTCGTCCTTTGGCTGTTCCTGCGGCTGGCTCCCGTTTCTTTCGGGACGATCATCGTCGATGGCAATGAAAACATGTCCTTTGAAGACGTCTACCGGGCCTGCGGGGCCTATTCCTATGTCAATGTCGTCCAGCTGTCGACAGACGAGGTGGAAGACCGGCTGAAGAAGGACCTGCGCATTGCCGATGCGACGGTTACGCGGGAGTTCCCGGCGACGATCCACGTCACCTTGACGGAACGCAAGCCGGCAGCTGTCATTACGACGCTCTACGGCTTTGCCTATGTCGACAAGACGGGGCGGGTCATCGAACTGGGGCCGCAGATCAAAGGCGTATCCCTGCCGATCATGACGGGCAAGAAAGTCGATAACCTGCTCTTAGGGGATACGGTGACCGACCCGACGCTCCATTCGGCCATGGTCTATCTCCAAAGCCTGCCGCCGGATATCCTCAAGGATATTGCAGAAATCAACGTGGGCAATCCCGAAAGTCTCGTCGCCTATACGACCGATTCCGTCCCCATCCACCTCGGCAGCGGCGATGAACCGGCAGAACGGGCGAAACTGACAGAAACGCTGCTGGCTGAAGTTCAGGAAAATCATCTGGCCGTCCAATACATCGACACGGATGTGCGCTCGCCCCTTGTCAAGACGAAATAAGACGCATAGGGCCTTGATTTTCAAAAACAGGTAGATAAATTTTCTAAGATAGTGTAAAATAATAAGGAATCCTACTGCACAGGGTGTGCGTTATAGAGTCTGAAGGAGGAAAATGCGATATGGCAGAGTTTGCAAATATAAAAGTAATAGGTGTCGGTGGCGGCGGTAACAACGCTGTCAACCGTATGATAGAAAGCGGCTTGCAGGGCGTCCAGTTCATTTCGGTCAATACGGAAGACCAGGTCCTGGAAGTATCGAAAGCCGATGTCAAGATCCAGATCGGTGAAAAATTGACGCGCGGCCTCGGTGCCGGCGCCAATCCCCAGGTCGGTGAACAGGCTGCCCTGGAAAGCAAAGAAGAAATCGTCAAGGCCCTGCAGGGTGCGGACATGGTCTTCGTCACGGCCGGCATGGGCGGCGGTACCGGTACCGGTGCAGCTCCTATCGTTGCCGAATGTGCCAAGGAAATGGGCGCCCTCACGGTAGCTGTCGTTACCAAACCGTTCTCCTTTGAAGGGAAACGCCGTAAGGAAGTCGCTGATAAAGGCGCAGACTACTTGAAAGAAAAAGTCGATACGATCATCACCATCCCGAACGATAAATTGCTCCAGATCATCGACAAGAAGACGCCCCTCAAGGATGCCTTCCTCGTCGCTGACGATGTCCTCCGCCAGGGCGTACAGGGCATTTCCGACTTGATTACGACGACGGGTCTCATCAACCTCGACTTCGCCGATGTCAAGACGATTATGTCCGACCAGGGCGAAGCTATCATGGGTATCGGCGTCGGCTCTGGCGAAAACCGTGCTGTCGAAGCTGTCGATGGGGCTATCCACAGCGCCCTCTTGGAAACGAGCATCGACGGTGCCCAGAGCATCTTGCTCAACGTTACCGGCGGCCCGGACATCAGCTTGTACGAAATCAACGAAGCAGCTGAAAAAGTGGCTGAAGCTGTCGATCCGGAAGCCAATATCATCTTTGGTTCCGTCATTGATCCGGATATGGAAGATTCCATCCGCATCACTGTCGTAGCTACTGGTTTTGGCAAAGAACCGTCTTCGATTCCCGCATTTGGCCAGGGCAGTGGTACGGCTGCGAAAACCGGCGATACGAAAGACAATGCCGGCGGCGTAGAAATTCCTACGTGGATGAGATAATCAGCATGAAAAAAGCGGATCCCGGCGGACCCGCTTTTTTTTAAAAATATCGTCGAGAACAAGGTTGGAGGAAGAAACATGAGATGCCCCTTTTGCCAATGTGCAGATACAAAAGTAACGGATTCGCGGGCTACCGATGACGGCAAGGCCATCCGCCGCCGCCGCGAATGTCAGAAGTGCGGCCGCCGTTTCACGACGTATGAAATGGTCGAAGAAGTGCCGCTCATCGTCGTCAAGAAGGATGGCCGCCATGAATTGTTCGACCGCAACAAACTGCTGAACGGCCTGCTCAGGGCCTGTAACAAGCGGGAAGTCAAGCGGCAGCAGCTGGAAGACATCGTCACCAAGGTCGAACGCAATATCCGCAATACCCTGGCCCAGGAAGTGTCCAGCGAGAAAATAGGGGAAATGGTCCTCGGTGAACTGCGCTCTGTCGACGAAGTGGCTTATATCCGCTTTGCCTCTGTCTACCGCGAATTTGCCGATTTGGAAAGTTTCATGGCCGAACTGCAGCACCTCATGGGAACGAAAGAAAAGAAATAAGAGACTGGAATCGAGGAACACTATGACAGAAAATTATATCGATCATTTTTTGAACCATGTCCTGCCGGAATTGCGCATTGCCGTCATCGGTGACATCATGGTCGACCGCTATGTGTTCGGCAAGGTCGAACGCATTTCGCCGGAAGCGCCGGTGCCTGTCAATAAAGTCGATCACATGACGTCCGTCCTGGGCGGGGCTGCCAACGTAGCCTCGAATCTGGCTAATCTCGACTGCCACGTCTTCTTGGCCGGCCTCATCGGCGACGATGAAAATGCAGTCCTCCTGCACCAGCTGCTGGAAGATGCCCATATCGACGGCTCGGGCCTGGTCGTGCGCCAGGACCATGCGACGACGACCAAGATGCGTATCCTCGGCGCCCGTCAGCAGATGGTACGCCTGGATTTTGAAGAAGTGACGCCCTTGGCCGTTACGGAAGAAGAACAGCTCATGAAATGGCTGTACAACTGTGTGGCTGCCGGTCTGGACGGCATCATCTTATCGGACTACAAGAAAGGTGTCCTCACCGATTCCCTGGCCCAGAGCATCATCAGAGAAGCCAATCGGGCCGGAATCCCTGTCCTGGTCGACCCTAAGGGCAGTGATTGGACGAAATACAACGGGGCCGACTTCGTGACGCCGAACATGAAAGAACTCAGCGACTGCCTGGGCCGGTCCGTAGCCAATGAAGGCCAGGCCGTCGTGGCAGCAGCAGAACTCCTGCATGAGCAGTATGACTTTGCCCACCTCATGGTGACCCGGTCGGAAAAGGGCATCACCGTCATCGGCAAAGACGGCAAGGTGTGGAACAATCCGGCGACGGCCCGGGAAGTCTTTGACGTATCCGGTGCCGGCGATACCGTAGCCGCCGCCTTTTTGTCGGCCATTGCCGGTCACTTATCGATCCGCACGAGCCTGCAGATTGCCAATGCCGCAGCCGGTATCGTCGTCACCAAGGTCGGGACTTATCCCATCCATCGCCACGAATTGCTCAAGCTGTGGCAGGAATGGCAGCCGACCCACTGGCATCCGTACCAGGCACTGAGCCGGGAAGAAGCGGCTGCAAAGATACGCCAGTGGCAGAAGAAAGGCGATACCGTCGTCTTTACCAATGGCTGCTTCGATATCCTGCACCGCGGCCATGTTCTCTATTTGCAGCAGGCCGCCATGCTGGGCCAGCACCTCGTCGTCGGCCTCAATTCCGATGCCTCTGTGAAACGGCTGAAAGGGGAGACGCGGCCGCTGGTCAAACAGGAAGACCGGGCGATCCTGCTCAGCGCTCTGGCCTGTGTCGATGAAGTCGTCATCTTCGAGGAAGATACGCCGAAAGAATTATTACAGGTCCTGCGGCCGGATATCCTGGTCAAGGGCGGAGATTATAAAGCCGATGAAGTCATCGGCCGGGAATCGGTCAAGCGCGTAGAAATCATTTCTTTTGAAGATGGTTATTCTACGACGGGACTGATTGAAAAAATAGCTGATTTAGTAAAGAAGGGGAAACTATGAAAATTGTAACAGGTGGTGCCGGTTTTATCGGCAGCAATATCGTAAAACAATTGAACAACCGGGGCATCAACGATATCCTCATCGTCGACGACCTGACGGACGGCCGCAAATGCCGCAACCTCCAGGGCCTCGATTTCTTTGATTATATGGACTATGCCGACTTCGATGAACAGATGGCCGACGATACCTTCGACTGCGGCTACATCGACGTCGTCTTCCATGAAGGGGCCTGCTCGGATACGATGAACTACGACGGACGCTATATGATGAAGAACAACTACGAAGGCAGCAAGAATCTCCTGCGTTACTGCATGCAGCGCAAGATTCCCTTCCTCTATGCGTCGTCGGCTTCGACCTATGGCAGCGGCAAGAATGGCTTCCGCGAAGACCCGTCGTGTGAACAGGCTTTGAATCCCTATGCCTATTCCAAGCTCCAGTTCGACCGCTTCGTCCGCCGCGTCCTGCCCCTGGCCAAGAGCCAGATTGTCGGCTTCCGCTATTTTAATGTCTTCGGTCCCCAGGAAAACCATAAGGACCGCATGGCTTCGCTCATTTTCCAGAAATATCATGAATTACAGGAAAAAGGGAAGATCACTCTCTTCGAAGGGACGGCAGGATATGAAAACGGCGGCCAGATCCGCGATTTCATCTATGTCAACGACGTCGTCAATGTCATCTTCTATTTCTGGGAACATCCGGAGCTGTCGGGCATCTATAACTGCGGTACCGGCATCGGTCATACGTTCAATGAATTCGTCCAGGGCGTCATCGACTATTGCGGCAAAGGCCATATCGAATACGTGCCTTTCCCGGACATCCTCAAGGGCAAGTACCAGAGCTATACCCAGGCCGATACGACGAAGCTCATGGAAGCCGGCTATGACCGCGGCTTTACGCTGCTTCCGGAAGCCGTCAAGGAATATTGCAGCATCCTGGAAAAGAGCGACGGGTATTACGAATGAGGAAGGCCGTCTTTTTCGACCGCGACGGCGTCCTCAATGTCGATAAATCCTACTTGGGCTTCATCAAGGACTTTGAATGGATGGACGGGGCCAAGGAGGCCCTGGCTTATTTGACCCGCCAGGGTTATGCCATCATCGTCGTCACCAACCAGAGCGGTGTCGCCCGCGGCTACTATACGGAAGACGACGTCAAGGTCCTCCACGACTGGATGTGTCAGGAAGCGGCCAAGGCCGGCGGCATCATTACGGCCGTCTATTACTGCCCGTATCTCGAAGGGGCGCCGGTCAAAGCGTATGATAAGAAGAGCGACTGGCGCAAGCCGGCACCGGGCATGGTCCTGCAGGCGGCAAAAGATTACGATATCGATTTGAAGCAGTCCTTTATGATCGGCGATATGCCCCGCGACGTGGAATGTGGGCAGCGGGCCGGCATGGATGGCTATTTGTTCACCGGCGGCAGGCTGGACGATTTCGTCCGGGCCATTGTCGCAGAAAGGAAAGGCCGTGAAAGCATATAAGAATATACTGGTCATCAAGATGAGCTCTCTCGGCGACGTCCTCCATGCCCTGCCGACGCTCTATGCATTGCGGCAGAATTGTCCCGATGCCCGCATCGTCTGGGCTGTCCATGAACAGTTTGCGCCGGTCCTGCCGGGCAGGCCCTATATTGACGAGGTCATCTATGTCGACAAGAAACGCCTGAAATCCCTGTCGTACTGGAAAGAACTGCGCCGGACGCTCCACGCCTTTCATTTCGACGTGTCCTTCGATCTCCAGGGACTGGCCAAGAGCGCCATCGTCGCCTTTTTGAGCGGTGCCAGGGAACGCTATGGCTATTGGGAAATGCGCGAAGGCAGTTTCCTGGTCAGCAAGGGCCTTACAGGTCCCCATAAGTACGACCACGTCATCGAACGCTATCTCGATACGGTCCGCGTCCTCGGCGGCCGCGTCGATGCCGTCGAATTTCCATTGCCCGATATTTGCGGCGAAAAACAGGCCTGGCGCCAGCGCCTGGCAGCTGACGGCCTGACAGGTCCTTATGTGGCCATCGTGCCCGGGGCCCGCTGGAATGTCAAGGAATGGCCTCTGTCCCATTGGCAGGCCTTCCTGCAGCGCCTGACGGCGTCCGGTATGGCTGCCGTCCTTCTGGGCAGCGGCGACGACGTCCCTAAAGGGAAGGCCCTGAAGGACCACGATTCGTCGGGCCGTGTCTTCGATTATACAGGCCGCACTGATTTACGGCAGCTCATGGCGGCCATTGCCGAGAGCACCCTCTATATCAGTGCCGATACGGGGCCTTTGCATATTGCCAATGCCCTGAAAAAAGAACTCATCGCCCTCTTTGGGCCGACGTGTCCCCAGCGGACCGGCCCTTACGGCGGAAACGACGACGCCTATATCCATATGGTCCTGTCGCCGACGTCCCAGGCGACGCCGGAACGGCCCCTGGTCGATGATCCGGACTGCATGGCCCAGATTACGCCGGACATGCTGTGGCAGGTCTATGAAGGCGTCCTGAAGAAGGTGAAACTATGATTAATCTGCGCAACAAAAAAATAATCGTCACCTTTCTCATGCATCTAGGCGACCTCATCCTCATCACCCCGTTCCTGCAGGTCCTGCGCCGTCATGCCCAGGGCTCGGACATCACCCTCGTCGTCGATGAGAAAGTGGCCGACGTCGTCCGCTATAATCCCAATATCGATCACTTAGTCACAGTAGATAAGAAGGGCAAGGACAACTCCGTCCGGTCCTTATGGCGCATCGGGCGGCATTTACATCAGCATTACTACGACATCCTCATCAATCTGCATCCTAATGAACGGACGTCTTTCCTGGCGGCGGTCATCCATGCCAAACAGTTCGTCGGCATGAGCCACTTCCTGGTGCGTCCCTTGATGGACCGCTACACCCGCCTGGACCGTATCCATCTCCATGCAGCCGATATGTACATTAATGTCCTGGCCCAGCTGGGCATCGACGACTATCGCAGCGACGGCCTGCAGTTCTTCACCTGTAAGGCCTGGGATGATACAGCGACGGAATTTTACCGGTCCCAGGGGGTCCATAACAGCGACGCCCTCATCGGCTTCAATATCGGCAGTGCCGTCCCGCAGAAACGCTGGCCGGCCAAACGATTTGCCGCTGTTGCCGATTATTTTGCCCATCGCGGCTTCAAATGCGTCTTCTTTGGCGGTCCCATGGATGAAGATATGGTCAAAGAAGCGACATCCCAGATGGAATCGGATCCTATCATCGCCACGGGGAAATTCACCATTGGCGAACTGGCTTCGGCTATCCGCTGCTGCTCCCTGTTCATCACCAACGACAGCGGTCCTATGCACGTCGCCGTCAGCCAGGGCGTCCCGCTGGTCGCCCTGTATGGTCCCAGCAATCCCAAGCTCTACGGTCCCTATACGGACCGGGCCATCGTCCTGGAATCGACGAACCATTACGAAGTGGGCAAGAGCATGAAACAGATCATCCGTGAAGGTAATTATAAAGGTATTTCGGTTATTCCCATGAGCCAGGTCATCGCCGCTGGCGAAGAGCTCCTGAGCCGTTATTATGGAAGAAGATAACCCGTATTATATGGAGGTGGAAGGTTATGAAAAAACTTATTATGGCAGCGACCCTGGCCGCCCTGACCGTGACTTCGGCGGCTATGGCAGCCCCGCTCCGGGATCCCCAGCCGGGCGACTTGAAGGCTAACGCCAACTATGGCTTTGACCAGAAAGAAGGCGGCCGCAGTGCCAAGAGCCGTCTGACCGGTGGCGACGTCACGTATGTACTGAACAATCATTGGGATATCCAGTACGTCAACAACTATACCAAAGGGGACAATGACAACAAGATCAACGAAAACTACCTCGTCGGCAATTACCGCTTTACGCCGTATCTGTCGGCCTATGCCGGCGGGTCCTACGTCAAGACCGAAACGTATAACACGACCAAGTCCTATGGCTACCAGGTAGGCCTCAAAGGCCAGCTTCCTTTGGCAGAACGCTGGCAGGGCTTTGCCTCTGTCGGCGTCGGTGATGACGTCAACACCTATGAAGTCGGCGTCGGCTACGATATCACGCCGAATTGGGATGCCCATATCAAATACCGCAGCAGCAGCGTCGACGTCGATAACTACGACGACGATGTCAAAGGCTGGCAAGTCGGCATGGGCTATAAGTTCTGATATTGACAATGGACGGTTCTGTCCCGTATAATGTACCAATGACATGTGCTGTGGTTGAAAGTCGATGTCAGTCGCAGACCAAGCGATCCACGTAAGGTATCCAAAGCGATACTGATCATAGTGCGGCCTAGAAGTAAGACCTGCCGCGGAAATACCGCGAGAGGGCTAGTAGTGGGGGACAGAAGTCTATGAGCGAACGTCCCGGCAGGCGAGTGTGGGGGTAAAGACCAGGTCAGGCATGTCAGGAAAGGGGCTGTCGCATGAAGGATTCTGCCATCATGCGAGGCCCCTTTCTCTTTATAGTTTGTAGAAGAGGGCTTTAAATTTTTTACCATTTGCTGCAAACTAAAAACTACAAACTACAAACTTAAAACTCAAAAAGAGGCTGTCTTCATGCGACAGCCTCTTTTCTGCAAACTGCAAACTTTTCGTTTGACGGATGATTGTTCGTATAGTAAAATGTAAGGGTATTTATGTTATTAGCCTAAGGAGTGGAATCGTAATGGAAAATGAACGATTAGAAAGAGAGATTCGCCGGAATCCGTTTGATACCTTTATGGATTTCCACGTCGAAAAGGCTGAGCCAGAGAGCACGATTCTCACTTTTGAGAATAAAGGCTCGAAATGGGATAATCCCAATGGTACCATGTATGGCGGCGTCCTTTATTCTATGGCCGACTCGGCGATGGAGGCTGCCTGTGCTGTCTGCGGCAAAGCCGTCCTCACCCTGGACCTGGGCATGAATTACCTGCGACCGGCCTTTGCCAATACGACAATCCGGGCCGAAGCCAGGGTCATCCACAACGGCCGTACGACAATGGTAGCCCTCTGTGATTTTTACGATAATGACCAGCGCTATTTAGCTCATGGCAAGGGCACCTTCTTTGTGACAGGGGCCTATGTCTTTGATGACGAAAGGGGGCATACGGATGAATGAAACAAAAGAGGCAGTGAGTCCGGAAGTGGAAGCACGGCTGCACCGTATGCTGGATAGTATTTATTCTCAGACACCTTATTTCCAGAGCATGCCCTGTACGGTAGAAAAACTCGACGTCGGCCGCGTCCGTGTCGGCTTTGATATCAGCCGTCACTCCTGCAATTACCGGGGCATTGCCTCCGGCGGCGTCCTGGCGGCGTTCTGCGATACCCTCATGGGCATGGCCAGCCGGACCCTGGGCTTCCAGGTGACGACGCTGGAAATCAATATGAACTATATCCGCAGCGTCAAAGGCGGTGAGCACATTACCGGCATCGGCCAGGTCATCCACCACGGCCGGAAGACGATTGTCGTCGAATGTGAGTGCTACGATGCCAGCGGGAATATTATTGTAAAAGGGCGGTCGTCTTTTTATATTTTGAAGAAACTCGATTAATAAAATAGTCATGTAATTATAGGGAAGGTTGGTTAGTACAAGATGGATTTTGCTTATAACGACGAACAGAAAGAAATCATCAAAGTCGTCCGCGACCTGGTGGAAAAAGAAATCGTCCCCTACGCTGCAGAAATGGATGAAACGGGGAAACTCCATGAAGGGCTCCTCGAAAAATTGGCTGCTCAGGGCCTGCTGGGCGTCGCTATTCCCGAAGAATTTGGCGGAGCTGGCCTCGACGCCATCACCATTGCCGCTATTTATGAAGAATTAGGCAAAGGCTGTGCCGGTGTCGCTACGACGGTGGCTGCCAATGCCCTGGCTTCGTATCCGGTCATCATTGCCGGCAACGATGACCAGAAGAAACGCTACTTCGACATCATCAACGATGACAACCTGGCTGCTTTCGCCCTGACCGAACCGGGGACTGGTTCCGATGCCGGTTCCGTTTCGACGCGTGCCATGAAGACCGAAGATGGCAAGGGCTATATCCTCAACGGCACGAAATGCTTCATTACCAACGGGGCCCTGGCCGAAGTCTTCGTCGTCTTCGCCAATACCCGCAAGAGCGGCGGCATCCGCGGATTGACAGCCTTCATCGTCCGCAAGGGGACGCCAGGCTTCACCGTCGGCAAAGCTGAAAATAAAATGGGCATCCGCGCTTCCAATACGACAGAACTCATCTTCCAGGACTGCTTCGTGCCGGTCGAAAACCGTCTCGGCCGGGAAGGCCACGGCTTCCGTATCGCCATGGATACCCTGGACGCTGCCCGTCCTTTCGTCGGCGCCGTTTCCGTCGGCATTGCCGAAGCGGCTTTCCGCGCCTGCTGTGAATACGCCAAAGTCCGCGTCCAGTTCGGCAAACCCATCGCTTCCTTTGAAATGGTCCAGGCTATGATCGCCGATATGGCTATGAAAGTCGAAGGCGCCCGCCTCCTCGTCCATCGCGCCTGCTGGATGAAGGACCAGGGCATGGACTTCAGCCGTGAAGCGGCTATTGCTAAATGCAATGCGTCCGACGTGGCTATGCAGGTCACGACCGATGCAGTCCAGGTCATGGGCGGCTATGGCTATATCAAGGAATATCCTGTCGAAAAATATATGCGCGACGCCAAAATCATGCAGATTTATGAAGGCACCAACCAAATTCAGCGTTTGGTTATTGCAAATAAGACACTTTACTGATACAATAGATAACAAACCCATAGAGGTATATTATGGCAATGATAAAGAGGGGATGGAACTGACTCCGCCTACAGGAAATCCGGGCCATGGATTGAGAGCCCGGTGCCGGAAGTTCCATGCGTTCACTTTAGAGCCTCCTGTTGAACGGAGTAGGCAGGACGGGGGTTCCCGTTACAGGACAATCGAGAATCAAGTAGGGTGGTACCGCGAATCAGACTTTCGCCCCTTTAGGGGCGGGAGTCTATTTTTTTTGTACTCGCCAGTAGGAGGAAGAAAAATATGATCAGTGATAAGATCGAGGCCATTAAAGCGGCCGTCAATGAACAGCTCGCCAAGAGCGAACATCTTCAGGACGTACAAGATATCCGCGTCAAGTTCTTGGGTAAAAAAGGGGAACTGACAGCGATCATGAAGGAAATGAAGAATTTTTCCAAAGAAGAACGACCAAAAATCGGGCAGCTCGTCAATACGGCCCGCAATGCCATTGAAGAACAGTTAAAGGCCAAGATGGAAGAAGTCAAGGCCCAGGAACTGGCTGCCAAGATCGAATCGGAAAAAATCGACATTACCCTGCCGGGCCGCAAACCGGTCATGGGCCATGAACATCCGCTCCATCAGACGCTGCGCCTCATGGAAGATTCCTTCCTGCGCATGGGCTTTTCCATCGTCGAAGGGAACGATATCGAATCGGACTATTACAACTTCCAGTGCCTGAACCTGCCGGAAGATCATCCGGCCCGGGATATGCAGGACTCCATGTATATTACGGATAATATCCTCTTGCGGACCCACACGTCGGGCATGCAGGCACGGACGCTGCAGGCCCATAAGCCCAATGAACCGTTCAAGATCATCGCGCCGGGCAAGGTATATCGCTGTGACTATGATGCGACCCATTCGCCGGTCTTCCATCAGATGGAAGGCATGATCATCGACAAGGACATCCGCTTCTCTGACCTCAAAGGGATGCTGGAAGACTTCCTCCGCGATATTTTCGGCGCCCAGACGAAAGTCCGTTTCCGCGCCAGCTACTTCCCCTTTACGGAACCGAGTGCTGAAGTCGATATTTCCTGTGTCATGTGCGGCGGCAAAGGCTGCCGGGTCTGCTCCCACACGGGCTGGCTGGAAATCCTCGGCTGCGGCATGGTCAACCCCAGCGTCCTGCGCATGAACGGCTATGACCCGGATGTCGTCACGGGCTTTGCTTTTGGCATGGGCGTCGAACGCATTGCCATGCTGAAATACGGCATCGATGATTTGCGCTTGTTCTATGAAAACGATATGCGGTTCTTGAACCAGTTCTAGGAGGGTATGAATAATGAAAAGTTCTTTAACATGGATGCAGGATTATGTCGACGTCGACATGAACCAGGACATGCAGGTATTTGCCGATAAACTGACCATTGCCGGTATCCCTGTCGAACAGGTGGAATACTGGGGTACAGAAGTCAAGAAAGTAAAGACCGGGAAGATCCTTCAGATCGATAAACATCCCGATGCCGATAAACTCGTCGTCTGCCAGGTAGACATGGGCGACGAACAACTCCAGATCGTCACGGCTGCGACCAACGTCCGCGTCGGCCAGGTCGTCCCCGTCGCTGTCCACGGCGCTCATCTGCCGGGCGGCACGAAGATCAAGCGCTCGAAGCTGCGTGGTGTCTTGTCCAACGGCATGTTCTGCTCGGCTCACGAATTTGGCTTCGATGACAGCCTGCTCCTGCCGGAAGAACGAGAAGGCATCTGGATCCTGCCGCCGGATACGCCGCTCGGCGTCGACGCTGCCGACTATCTCCAGGTCCGCGACGTCGTCTATGAATATGAATTGACAGCGAACCGGGCAGACTGCTTCTCCATGGTCGGCTTGTCCCGTGAATTTGCCGTCCTCAGCGGTAAAGAAGCCCGCTATCCGGAAATTTCCGTCAAGGAATGTGATACGCCTATCGACGGAAAAGTCAAAGTTTCCATCGACGATGACGAACTGTGCAGCCGCTATACGGCCCGCCTGCTCCTGAATGTCAAAATCGGCAAGTCGCCTATGTGGATGCAGCAGCGCCTGCGCAAGTCCGGCGTCCGTCCCATCAACAACGTCGTCGATGCCACGAACTACACGATGATCGAATTGGGCATCCCTCTCCATGCTTATGACTACGATAAAGTCGCCGGCCATCATCTCATTGCCCGCCGGGCTCAGGCTGACGAAGCCATGAAGACGCTGGACGATGTAGACCGCAAATTGACGGACAACATGCTGGTCATTGCCGATGAAGAAAAAGCCTGCTGCATCGCCGGCATCATGGGCGGCATGGATTCGGAAGTCACGGACCAGACGACGACGGTCATCCTCGAATGTGCATCCTTCAAGGGCTCCAATATCCGTCATACCGGCCGTATGCTCGGCCTGCGCTCGGAAGCTTCGGGCCGTTTTGAACGAGGCCTCGATTCGGACAGCTGCATCAACTCCATCGACCGCTGCGCCCAGCTCCTTCAGGAAATGGGGGCCTGCGACGTAGCCAAAGGCGTCGTCGATGTCTATCCGAAACCGCAAGCTACGACGCGCATTGCCTTTACGGCAGCTCAGGTCAACAAGTTCCTGGGCACAGAAATCACGGAAGCCGACATGGTCCACATCCTGGAAACCTTGCAGTTCGGCATCGAAAAAGACGGTAATACGTTAACTGCTGTCGTCCCCAGCTATCGCGGCGACTGCACGGAAATGCCGGATATCGCCGAAGAAGTAGCCCGCGTCTACGGCTACGAAAATATCCCGTCTACGCGCCCGGCAGCGCCTATCTCCAAAGGGGAAGCCGGCTTCCATCACGATGTAGGCGAAAAGATTTCGTCCATCCTCAGCAGCAGCGGCCTCAACGAAACGGTCACCTTCAGCTTCATGCATCCGGACCAGCTGAAGAAGCTCCTCTTCAAAGACGGTGACGCCGTATACAATGCCGTACCGATCCTCAACCCGATTACGGAAGACTTCCCGCTCATGCGGACGACGCTCATCCCGACGCTGATGGATGTCCTGGTCCGCAACCAGGCCGTCAAGAATCCGTCTGTCGGCATCTATGAAATCGCCCCGGTCTATCGCCCGAAACAGCTGCCCCTGACGGAACTGCCGGAACAGGAATTCTATGTCACTGGCCTTCTCTATGGACAGCGCACGGCAGCCGAATGGCCGGAAAAAGCGGAAAATTACGACTTCTATGACGTCAAGGGCCTCGTCGAAACCGTCCTCCAGGGACTGGGCATCCAGGCTGACCTGGAAGTCTCCGACTGGGCACCGCTTCATCCGGGGAAGGCTGCTCGCTATGTCAAAGACGGCAAAGTCCTCTGCGACTTCGGCGAACTCCATCCCAAAGCCGTCGACAATTACGACGTCGCCGGCCCGGTCTACGTCTTTGAAATGCACATGGACGCCATCCTGCCTTTGGTCAACCTCCTGCCGGATTATCACAAAGTCGCCAAGTTCCCGGCATCGAGCCGCGATCTGGCTTTCCTGGCACCGCTGGCTACGACCAATGCCGACATCGTCGATGTCATCAAAGAAGACGGCGGCGAAAATCTGGAAGCAGTCCATCTCTTCGACATGTATACGGGCAAACAGGTACCGCAGGGCTACAAGAGCCTGGCTTATTCCTTAGTCTTCCGTTCCGAAGAAGGGACCCTGACCGATGCCGACATCCAGGCCCCGGTCGACGCCATCGTCAAAGACCTGAAAGAAAAATTCGGCTGCGAATTGCGGTAGAATTTTGTGTTTGAAGTTTGGGGTTTGAAGTTTGAAGTGATTGTTTTTAAATTTAACCTCTTCTACATCAAACATCAAACCTTTAACATCAAACAGATAAAGAGGCTGTCTCCATGGACAGCCTCTTTATCGCGTATTGTAAAAAAAGTAAAGTTGTGGTATGATGTAGAGCGTAATATGGTATTTTAGAGATATTCAGGGCTCTACCGGCCCATAAGGAGGACATACTTAGAATGAACGTAACAGTAAATGAAGTAGACCAGCACAAAGTAACCCTGCACATTGAAGTGCCTGCTAAAGATGCTTCCAAACAGGCTGCAGCCGCTTGCAAGAACTTGGCAAGCCGTGTCAATATCCCGGGCTTCCGTAAAGGGAAAGCACCGCGCATGGTACTGGAAAGCTTCTTGGGCAAAGATGCTGTCAAACAGGAAGTTTTTGAAGCTATTGCCAATAAAGCCTACAGCGACGCCCTCGACCAGGAAGGCATCGTTCCTGTAACTGAACCGGAATTGAACGTCATTACTGACGAAAAAGGCAAAGATGTCGTATTTGAAGCTACGGTCACGAAAAAACCGGAAGTCAAACTCGGCGAATATAAAGGCATCACCGTTGCCAAAGATAAAGTCGACGTAACCGACGAAGACGTTTCCAAAGAATTGGTTAACCTCCAGAAACAGCATGCAAAACTCGTCGTAGCTCCGGAAGGCACGGAAATCGCAAAAGATGACTTCGCTGTAATCGATTTCAAAGGCACTGTCGACGGCGTCGCATTCGAAGGCGGCGAAGGCAAATCCTATCCGCTCCAGATTGGCTCCGGCAGCTTCATCCCTGGCTTTGAAGATCAGCTCATCGGCTGCAAAGCTGGCGACGAAAAAGACGTCAAAGTCACCTTCCCGGAAGATTACTTTGAAAAATCCCTGGCTGGCAAAGAAGCTGTCTTCGCCGTTAAAGTCAACGACGTAAAACGCAGCGAACTCCCGGCCATCGACGATGAATTTGCTAAAGAAGCCGGCAAATTCGACAGCGTCGACGACCTCAAAGCCGACATCCGCAAACGCCTCGAATCGAAAGTTTCCTTCCAGGCTTTGGAAAAATTCAACTCTGAAGTCTTGAAGACAGCCGTCAACAACGCAGAAGTCGATATCCCGCAGGTCATGATCGACGACAAGATCGACCAGATGATCGAAGAACTGGCTATGAAACTGGAAACACAGCGCATGAGCCTCGACGATTATCTCAAATACATGGGCCAGGATATGGACAAACTCAAGGAACATTACGCTGAACCGGCTAAAGAAAACGTAAAAATGGACCTCGTTCTCGAAGCTATCGCTAAAGCTGAAAACATCGAAGTCAAAGACATCGATCTCCAGGCTGAAATCATTACGATGGCCCAGAACTTCGGCGCAGACCCGAAAGAAGTCTACAAGATTATTTTGAAAGAACATCGCGTTCCCATGCTTGTACAGTCTGTCGGCCGTAAAAAAGCAGCAAGCTTCATCCTCAAAAATGCCGTCGACCCGAACGAAGACAAGAAAGAAGAAGCTAAAGCTGAAGAAGTTAAGGCTGAAGACTAATCCGGGAAACGCATTCTCCGGAGGTGTTAGTTTTGACAAATATGTATGTACCGATTGTCGTCGAACAGACGGCGCAAGGTGAACGGAGCTATGATATTTATTCCCGCCTCTTGAAAGACCGCATCGTCTTCCTCGGCGGCCCCATCGATGATGCCGTTGCCAACAGCATCATTGCCCAGCTCCTTTTCCTGGAAGCAGAAAATCCTGACAAGGATATCCATTTATACATCAACAGCCCTGGCGGCGTCGTCACGGCAGGCATGGCCATTTACGATACCATGCAGTACATCAAGCCGGACGTCTCGACGATTTGTGTCGGTTCCGCTGCCAGCATGGCGTCGGTACTCCTGACAGCCGGTGCCAAGGGCAAACGCTTTGCCCTGCCGCACTCCCAGGTCATGATCCACCAGCCTCTCGGCGGTGTACAGGGCCAGGCTACGGAAATCGAAATCCATGCCCGCGAAATCCTGCGCATGCGCAAGGAATTGAACGGCATCTTGTCTAAACATACAGGACAGCCCATTGACGTCATCCAGAAGGATACGGAACGGGATAATTTCATGACCGCTGAAGAAGCCAAGGCCTACGGCCTTATCGATGAAATCCTGACCCGTCCGCTGCCGGATGAAACGAAATAGGACAGGAGGAAGACAAGATGAACGATAGGAATGATGAACCGCGTTGCAGTTTCTGCGGCCGGCCCCAGAGTGAAGTACAGAAGCTCATTGCCGGCCCGGGCGTCTACATTTGCGACGAATGTGTTGCCGTAGCGCAGCACATCATGGAAGAGGAAAAGGCGGAAGAAACGCCGGACTTTCAGCTGAAAGACCTGCCGACACCGCATGAAATCAAGGCCACCCTTGATGAATACGTCATCGGTCAGGAAGCAGCCAAGAAGACTCTTTCCGTCGCTGTGTACAACCATTACAAGCGGCTCCAGACCAATTTCAGCGCCTCTGATGACGATGTAGAGCTCCAGAAATCGAATATCGTCATGGTCGGCCCGACCGGGAGCGGCAAGACCCTCCTGGCCCAGACCCTGGCCCGTCTCCTCGATGTGCCCTTTGCCATCGCCGATGCGACGAGCCTGACCGAAGCCGGCTATGTCGGCGAAGACGTCGAAAACTGCCTGCTCAAGCTCATCCAGGCTGCTGATTACGATATTGCCAAAGCTGAACGGGGCATCATCTATATCGACGAAATCGATAAGATTGCCCGTAAATCGGAAAACCCGTCCATTACTCGCGACGTTTCCGGTGAAGGCGTTCAGCAGGCCCTTTTGAAGATCCTCGAAGGGACTGTTGCCGGTGTTCCGCCTCAGGGCGGCCGCAAGCATCCTCATCAGGAAATGCTTCAGATCGACACTACGAACATCCTGTTCATCTGCGGCGGCGCTTTCGATGGTATCGACAAGACCATCCTCAACCGTACGACCGATAAGAACATGGGCTTTGGTGCGGACATCCACTCCAAGTCCGAACACTCCATGGAATCGCTCCTCAAGGAAATCATCCCGACGGACCTCCAGAAGTTCGGCCTCATCCCGGAATTGATTGGCCGCCTGCCCGTATTGGTTACCCTCAATCCTCTCGATGAAGATGCGATGGTACATATCTTGACAGAACCGAAGAACGCCCTGGTCAAGCAGTATCAGAAGATGCTGTCCATGGATGACGTAGATCTCGAATTTACGCCAGAAGCTCTTCAGGCCATTGCCAAGGAAGCGCTGCGGCGCAATACCGGTGCCCGTGGGCTTCGCTCCATCATCGAACGGATCATGCTCGACGTCATGTTTGATGTACCGAGCCGCGACGATGTCAGCAAGTGCGTCGTGACGGAAAAATGCGTCAAAGAAGGCGCTGAGCCCGACCTCGTACTGAAAGAGGCAAAATGATATAATGTACAATAAAACTCATTTCTTGAACCGGAAATGAGTTTTATTTTTCCATAGAAGAAGGTGAAACGTATGAGCGAAAACGTTGTGCTCAATGAACAAGATATCCTGGCTTTGCCCTTTGTCCCGCTCCGGGGCATCGTGGTCTATCCGAAGCTGGTCAGCCACATCGACATCGGCCGCGATAAATCCCTGGCAGCCGTCGATTATGCCATGGAACACGACCGGCAGCTCCTGGTAGCTACCCAGGTCGATGAAAACGAAGACAATCCAGGTTTTGACGATGTCTATACCATCGGCTGCCTGGTCAAGATAGAACAGCTCCTGCGCATGCCTGGTGGCCTGGTCCGCATCCTGGTCAACGGGATTTCCCGCGTCCGCATGCAGGGCTTTTCCCAGAAGGCCGATTACCTCGAAGGGGCGGCTGTCAAAGTGGCCGAAATCAGCCGCAATGAAGTGGAAGAAGAAGCCCTGCGCCGGGTTGTCCTCAAGCGCCTCCTCGATTGGCTGGGCAATCTCCGCGATGGAGAAGAAGCCAGTGAAAATGCCAAGAACATCGACGAACCGGGTGTCCTGGCTGACTTTGCCGCTTCCCAGCTGCCCCTGCGGATCGTCATCCGCCAGCAGCTCCTGGAAACGGCCGATGTCGAAGCGCGCCTGCGCCGTATTGCGTCCCTCTTGGATACGGAAGTCGATATTGCCAACCTGGAATCGAAGCTGAACATGGAAGTCCGCGGCAAGATGGACCAGCAGCAGAAAGAATATTACCTGCGTGAAAAGATCAAGGCCATTCATGAAGAATTGGGCGATAAAGTCGATAAGGATACGGAAGTCCAGGAACTTCGCGATAAGATCAAGAAGATGAAACTCGATGAAGACATCGAAAAAGCCCTGCTCAAAGAAGTAGACCGCCTCGATTCCATGCCGCCCATGATGGCAGAATCGGCAATCATCCGTACTTACCTCGACTGGGCCATGGCCCTGCCTTGGAAGAAGGAAACCAAGGACCGCCTGGATCTCAATGAAGCGCAGAAAGTCCTCGACGAAGATCATTACGGACTGAAGAAGGTCAAAGACCGCATCATCGAATATTTAGCAGTCAAACAGCTGACGAACAGCCTGAAAGGGCCGATCCTCTGCTTCGTCGGCCCTCCGGGAACGGGTAAGACGAGCATTGCCAAATCCATTGCCCGCGCCATGAACCGCAAGTACGTCCGCGTATCCCTGGGCGGCGTCCGCGACGAAGCCGAAATCCGCGGCCATCGCCGCACCTACATCGGAGCCCTGCCGGGCCGCATCCTGGCCGGCATGAAGCAGGCCGGTGTCAAGAACCCGGTCTTCCTCCTCGATGAAATCGACAAGATGACTTCTGATATGCGCGGCGACCCGTCGTCGGCCATGCTGGAAGTCCTCGATCCGGAACAGAACAATACTTTCAGCGATCATTTCCTGGAACTGCCTTTCGACTTGTCGAAAGTATTCTGGATCACGACGGCCAACGTCCTCAGTGATATTCCCCGGCCCCTCATGGACCGCATGGAAATCATCGACTTCACGAGTTATACAGAAGAGGAAAAGGTCCAGATCGCCAAGCGCTATCTGGTACCGAAGCAGGTGAAAGAAAACGGCCTCCGGCCGAGTCAGGCCAAGTTCTCCGACGCCGTCCTGCGCCGTATCATCGAAGGGTATACGAGGGAATCCGGCGTCCGTAACCTGGAAAAGACGATCGGTACGGTCTGCCGCCGTATCGGCAAGTCCCTGCTCATGAATGATGAAGTGCCGCTCAGCGTTTCTGTCAAGAACCTGGAAAAACTGCTCGGCCCGGTCAAATTCCTGCCGGAAACGGTCCATAAGGACGATGAAGTCGGTATCGTCACCGGCATGGCCTGGACCCAGGTCGGCGGGGAAGTCCTGGAAACAGAAGCCGTTGCCGTCAAAGGGAAGGGCCGCCTGCTGCTCACAGGCCAGCTCGGCGATGTCATGAAAGAATCGGCTGAAGCCGGTGTGACCTACGTCCGCAGCCGGGCCGATGTCCTGGGCATCGATGCCGATTTCTACGCCAACATGGACTTGCACATCCATCTGCCTGAAGGAGCTATCCCCAAGGATGGCCCATCAGCAGGTATCACCATGGCGACGGCCATCACATCGGCCCTGACGGGCAAAGCCGTCCGCCACGATGTCGCCATGACCGGCGAAATTACCCTGCGCGGCACGGTCCTGCCCGTAGGCGGCATCAAAGAAAAAGTCATCGCTGCTCATCGGGCGGGTATCAAGAAGATCCTCCTGCCGGAAGAAAACAAGCGAGATATGGACGAAGTGCCGCAGTCGGTCAAAAAGGATGTCAAATTCGTCTTTGTTCATCATATGGATGAAGTGCTGGCTCAGGCACTGGTGAAGTCCTGATGGCTTCGTACGATATCATCAAGGCCGCTTATGCCACGACGGCTGTCCGCCGCGACCAGTACCCTGAAGGGTCTGTACCGGAAGTGGCCTTCCTCGGCCGTTCCAACGTAGGTAAATCGAGCCTGATCAATTCCCTGTGCAACCACCGCGGCCTGGCCCGCGTCAGCGGTGCTCCGGGAAAGACCCAGACCATCAACTATTTCAGTGCCGCCCTGCGGCGGCGCGATGAAGCAGAAGGGGAGCAGCGGCTGCCTTTCTATTTAGTCGACCTGCCGGGCTATGGCTTTGCCAAGACCGGCGGCAAGAACCGCGACATGTGGAGTGCTTTCATCGGCGAATACGTCACGCAGTCGCCGAACCTCTGCGTCCTCTGTCTGCTCGTCGACCTGCGCCACCCGGGCCTGGCCATCGACCAGCAGGCCTATGACTGGCTGTCCAGTGCCGGCGTACCCCTGCAGATCGTCGGGACCAAGGCCGATAAGCTCAAGGCCAACGAAAAGAACCGCAACCTGGCCCAGTTAAATAAACTCTTCCCGTCGGACCGGCCGGCCCTGGCCTATTCGTCGCTCAAACGCGACGGCTTCGGCCCTTTGGCCAAGAACCTCTTCGAACGGGTGCTTCGGTTTAATGTTTGAGGTTTGATGCATGATGTTTGAGGCGATGGCTTTTAAATTTTACCCCATCCACATCAAACATCAAACTTTCAACTTCAAACCCAAAAAGGAGCTGTCTTCAAAGGACAGCTCCTTTTTTGCTCCCTTTACAAAGAACAATCTTTCTAGTTGGCTTCATTAAGCGAAAGTGGTATAATTAATTTGATTTATTGTCGGCCAGATGGGAGGTTGCATAATCATGGCGGTAGTTTCGATTGACAGTGATGCTGATTTTTCCGTGAAGGTCCTTCGCCAGCCGGGCATTGTCATCGCAGACTTCTGGGCTCCCTGGTGCGAGCCGTGCAAGATGGTTCATTCAGAAATCAGCCAGGCAGCCGCGAATTTTGGCGATGCTGTGAAAGTGGTACGCATCAATGTCGATACCATGCGGAATGTTGCCGAAAAATATGAAATCATGGCGGTTCCGACGTTATTGTTCTTTAAGGACGGGAAACCGCTGAAACGCATTATCGGCTATGCCTCGCAGGTAGAAATCAGCAAGTTCCTGGCATCTGTCGTGGCAGAAAACAAGGCGGCCGGTTTTGACAACAAAAATATTGGGATGATATAATTGAATTTAGAAACGAGAGGGACGGGACGACAGGTATTGTCTATTGTCGTTCCAGTATATAACGAACAGCCGAACATTGAGAAGTTCTATGAAGAGGCGACGAAAGCCGCAGCGACACTTGATATGGACTATGAAATTATCTTTGTCGACGATGGTTCCAAAGATGCGACGCCCCTCATCCTCAGCCGCCTGACCCAGCAGGATGGACACGTACGGGCTTTTATCCTGGCTCGTAATTTCGGTCATCAGCTGGCCATTACCTGCGGCATGGATCATGCAATTGGCGACGCCGTGATCACCATGGATGGTGATTTGCAGCATCCGCCATCGATGATTCCTGAACTGGTCCGGAAATGGCGCGAAGGCAACGATGTCGTCCAGACGATACGTGAATCGACAGACGATGCGGGTTTCCTCAAACGGATGACGTCGAAATGGTATTACCGTATATTGAATACTGTATCTCCGGTCCACATCACACCGGGCGGATCCGATTTCCGCCTCATCGACAAAAGGGTACTGGAAACATTCAAGCAGTTCCGCGAACACGACCGCTTCATCCGCGGCATGATCGGCGATATCGGCTATACCCAGACCTTCATTCATTTCGTAGCGCCGAGGCGCTATGCCGGGAAATCCAAGTTTTCCGTGCGCAAGATGCTGCATTTTGCCCTCGACGGGATCATGGCTTATTCTAAGATTCCCCTGCGGGTTTCCTTTTACGTCGGCATGCTGAGCGGCTTATTGAGCCTGCTACTGATCCTGCATGTCATTTACTGTAATATCGTGGGCGAAGCCGTACAGGGCTGGACGACGACGATGATTGTCGACTGCCTGTTCAGCGGCTTTCAGCTCATTTTTATCGGTGTCATCGGAGAGTATATAGGACGTATATTTGAAGAGGTAAAGCATAGACCTCTGTATTGGCTGCGGGCTGAACTCGGCCAGCATAAAGACAGGTAAGCCCTTGCGTTGTATGGCCTTCGAGACAGAGAGGAGTATTTATGTGGAAAAAAATCAGTAAAGTTTGGATATTGGCCGCACTTTTCGTTTTCGCCGCCCTGCCGGTGCTGGCAGCTTCCCCGCTGACCATTGGCAGCCGGGGCGATGAAGTCCGTTCCATTCAGCAGATCCTTCGCAGCAAAGGCTATCGGGTCAATGTCAACGGCGTTTATACGAAAGATACGGCACAGGCTGTATCGCAGTATCAGAAAGATAAGAAGATCCAGGTCAGCGGCAAGGTCGGCGGCTGGACGTATTATCTCCTGACAGGCAATCGTTCCAAACTGCCGCCGAAGCCGGTCATGAAGAAAGGGCAGAGTACGCGCTTCAACAATGGTGCTATCAGCAAATACCGCCATTTCAGCGGCGGCGATGCCTTCGGCAACCAGCTGGTCCATTCCGCTTATCAGTATTTAGGGATTCCTTACGTATTCGGCGGGAATACGCCGGCTGAAGGCTTCGACTGCTCAGGCTTTACGAAATATGTCTTTTCCCATAATGGCATCAACCTGCCGCGCCTGGCCGATGAACAATATGAAGTGGGCCAGCGGGTCCGCCGGAGCGAACTCATGCCGGGCGACCTGGTTTTCTTTACGACGTATGAACCAGGCGTATCCCATACGGGCATCTATGTCGGCAACAACAATTTCATCAGTGCCACCAGCAGTGGCGGTATCCGCGTAGACAGCCTCGACAGCGGTTATTGGTCGCCGCGCTATGTCGGTGCTACACGGGTCCGGAGATAGGCAAACTGGCTAGGGAACAGTCGTCCTCTAGCCTTTCCTTATACAACCGGCCTGTGGGATAAAAAATAACAAGAAAAGGTTGCCGAACAGGGGGAAATGAGCGTATAATTTTCCCATGTAGAAAGATATTTAGAGGGAGTGTTTACGATATGAAGTACATGACGGGTAATGAAATCCGCAAAGCTTATTTACAATTCTTTAAGAGCAAGGAGCATTTGATCCTGCACAGCTTTCCGCTCATTCCGGAAAACGACCCGAGCCTGCTCCTCATCGGCGCCGGCATGGCACCGCTCAAGCCGTATTTCACGGGGAAGCTCGTACCGCCGTCGTACCGCGTCACGACCAGCCAGAAGTGCATCCGCACCGACGATATCGACAACGTAGGCCGTACAGCCCGTCACCATACGTTCTTTGAAATGCTGGGCAACTTCTCGTTCGGCAATTATTTCAAGAAAGAAGCCATTTCCTGGGCCTGGGAATTTCTGACCAAGGTCTTGGAACTGGATACGGACAAATTGTATGTCACCATTTATCCTGACGATAAAGAAGCCTATGATTACTGGCATAATATGATCGGCCTGGCTGATGAACGGATTTTCAAATTCGACGATAACTTCTGGGAAATCGGCGAAGGCCCGTGCGGTCCGGACAGCGAAATCTTCTATGACCTCGGCCCGGAACGGGGCTGTGGCAAACCGACATGCACTGTCGGCTGCGACTGCGACCGCTATCTGGAAATCTGGAACCTCGTCTTTACCCAGTACAACCGCACCAAAGACGGCAAGTACGAACCGCTGGCCAAGAAGAACATCGATACGGGCTGCGGCCTGGAACGACTGGCTTCGGTCATCCAGCAGAAAGAATCGAACTTTGAAACGGATCTCATCTTCCCGATCATTGAAAAAGTCATCGCCATTTCCGGCGGCGATTACAGTGATCCCCGGCAGAAGATGGCCATGAAGGTCATTGCCGACCATATCCGTGCCATTACCTTCATGATTTCCGATGGCATCCTGCCGTCCAATGAAGGCCGCGGCTACGTCCTGCGCCGTATCCTGCGCCGTGCCGTCCGCTTCGGCCGTCTCCTGGGTATTCAGGACCTCTTCCTGGCAGGCCTCGTCGATACGGTCCTGGACATCCTCGGCGACGAATATCCGGAAACGCGGGAACACGAAGCCCTCATCAAACAGATCATCAATACCGAAGAAAAACAGTTCAGTGCTACCCTGGCACAGGGCATGGAACTGCTCAATGATATGATGGCCCATGTCGGTGACGACAAAGTCCTCACAGGGGCAGAAGTCTTCAAGCTCTATGATACGTATGGCTTCCCGATGGAACTGACTGAAGAAATCGCTGGCGAACAGGGTTTCAAAGTCGATAAAGACGGCTTCCAGGCAGCCATGAAGGAACAGCAGGACCGGGCCCGCGCTGCGCATACCAAGGTTTCGGCCAAAGTCGCTACGCCGGATACGACGAAACTGGACCAGTCCAAACTGGTCAACGACGAAAGTGCTGTCAAAGCGACGATTGCCATGATTGGCAAGGACGGTGTCGAAATCAGCGAAGCCCGCGATGGCCAGGAAGTGACGATCATCCTCGATGACAACCCCTTCCATGCCGAAGGCGGCGGCCAGCTCAGCGATACCGGCGTCCTCTGTGCGGCTGAAGGCAAGGCCAAGGTTACCGATGCCCAGGCACTCCCGAATGGCTTGGTATACCTCATCGCTGAAATCACAGAAGGCGTCCTCCGGACAGGCGACGCCGTCGATATCGCCGTCGACAAGCAGCGTCATCTGAACCTGGCTCGCAACCACACGGCAACGCACCTCTTACAGGCTGCCCTCCGCAAGGTACTGGGCAACCACGTCAATCAGGCCGGCTCCCTGGTCATGCCGGATCACCTGCGCTTCGACTTCACCCATTTCTCGCCGGTCACGCAAGCCGAATTGGATAAAATCGAAGCCCTGGTCAACGAAGAAATCCTCAAGAACGTCCCTGTTACCATCGAAGAAATGGCTCTGGATGCCGCTAAGGAAAAAGGCGCCATGGCCTTGTTCGGTGAAAAATATGGTGATGTCGTCCGCGTCGTCTCCGTCGACGACTTCAGCTGCGAACTCTGCGGCGGTTCTCATGTCGCCAATACGTCGGTCATCGGCTCCTTCCGCATTACCAGCGAAACCGGTACGGGTTCCGGCGTACGCCGCATCGAAGCCGTCACCGGTCCGGCAGCCCTCAAGCTGGCCAAGGACGAATCGCAGGAACTGCAGCAGCTGGCAGGCCTCTTGAAAGCCAAAGTCGGCGACGCACCGGCTAAACTGGAAGCTCTCCTGGCCCAGTTGAAGGATACGGAAAAAGAATTGGCACAGCTCAAGAAAGACGCAGCCTTGTCCGATATGGACAGCATCTTGGCAGCGAAGGAAGACATCGGCGGCGTCCCCGTCGTCGCAGCTTCGGCTCAGGCCGATTCCATGGACAACCTGCGCGATTTGGCCGATACCGTCCTGGATAAACTCGGCAGCGGCGTCGTCCTCCTGGGCATGACCCATGGTGACAAAGTCAACTTCGTCTGCAAAGTCGCCAAGGGCGATACGAAAAAAGGACTCCATGCCGGCAAGATCATCAAAGCAGCGGCTCAGGCTGCTGGTGGCAACGGCGGCGGCCGTCCCGACATGGCTCAGGCTGGCGGCAAAGAACCGGAAAAATTGGCAGAAGCCCTGAAAGCAGGCGTCCAGGCCGTAAGCGATATTTTAGCATAGATTTTTGGCAGTCATGCCAATCGAATAAAAAAGGATGTGAGTGAACATGGCAGTAAGCGACGAAACGATGATTATGCAAAACCGAAGTGAAGAAAAGACCGTTGCATCCATGATTCTGGAAGATGTGTACCATGCATTGGAAGAAAAAGGATACAACCCGATTAATCAGATCGTAGGCTATCTCCTGTCCGGTGACCCGACGTACATCACGAGCCACAACAATGCTCGCAGCAATATCCGGCGCATCGAACGGGATGAGCTCATCGAAGAATTAGTCCGTTCGTACGTCAAACAGCACAATTTATAGGAGACATATGAGAATTTTAGGACTCGATGTCGGTTCCAAGACCATCGGCGTTGCCTGCAGCGATGCCTTGCTGATTACGGCACAGGGCGTAGAAACGATCCGCCGTCAATCCGATGAAGCAGACTTTGCTCGTCTGCGCGAACTGATCAAAGAAAAAGAAGTACATCGCATCGTCGTAGGCAAACCGCGTCATATGAACGGTGACTACAGCGAGAATATGAAGAAAATCGAAGAATTCGTCGAACGATTCCAGCAAACCGTCCCGGATATAGACATTGTCTATTGGGATGAACGCCTGACGACCGTCATGGCCCAGAATGTATTGAAGGAAGGCAATGTGCGCCGCGAAAAGCGCAAGAAGTTTGTCGATAAAATGGCAGCCATCCTCATTTTACAGAATTATTTAGACGCTCAATCTCATTAAGGAGGACTATTATGTCGGAAGAAATGAACAACGAATTAGAAGAAGTCATCATCGTAACCGCAACTGATGACGAAGGCAACGAAGTGGAATATCAGGAAGTGCAGCGCATCTCCCTCGATGGCAACGTATTCGCCCTGCTCGTCGAAGTCACAGAAGACGAAGAAGGCGGCGATGCTATCATAGCCCGCGTCGACCAGGAAGATGGTGAAGACGTCTACGTCGCACCGACGGACGAAGAATTTGAAGCAGCCAATGCAAAATTCGATGAACTCTTAGATGAATAAGTGACTGGAGAGAGCGTCACAGGAAGGCTTCTGTCGTCATGTGATGCTCCTTTCTTTATTGTTTGTAGTACGGAGTTTGTAGTTTGTAGAAGAGGGCTTAAATTTAGAGCCATCTACTAGCCACTAACTGATAACAACTAACTACTTAAAAGGCGCTGTCTTCGTAGACGGCGCCTTTTATCATAAGGAGGCCCCATGGATTTACCGTCGATACAGCAGCTGCGGAATTTCGTCATTTATGGGAAGTATGGGAACTTCACGACGGCTGCCAATGCTGCCAACATCACCCAGTCGGCTTTTAGTGCGCAGATGAAGAAATTGGAAGACCTCGTCGGCGTCCGCCTCATTGAACGCTCGAACAGGGGAAGTCATCTGACACCGGCCGGGAAGCTGTTCTATACGAAAATAGCCCGTATTTTGGGCGAATTGGAGGAAGCAATGAGCGAACTGCCAGGACGGATGGGGAAGACCCAGCCCCTGTCTGTAGGCATCATGCTGTCCTTAGGGGATGTCCACATGAACCGGCACCTAGCTTATTTCCAGGAACATCACAGCGGCGCTTCGTTCCGGGTCTATAACCTGGAAGTCCGGGAGATGATCCAATGGCTGAAAGAAGACCGCCTGGATATTGTATCGCTCTTTTACTTGCCGGCGCTGCATCTGGAAGAGTATGAGAAGGTCTTCTTCGGCATCGAGAACCTCGTCTATTACGGGCCGAACCTCAAGTTGCCGGAACATGCCGTGACGCCGCAATATGTGGCGTCCCAGCCGTTGGCCCAGTATTCGCCCCAGTATGAGATGAATCGCTACATCAACCATTATTTCACGTCCCACGCCTGTCCGCCTCAGGAGACGCAGGCCTGGTTCTCGACGCCTTATGCCATGATGAACTACTGTCAGCAGAACCGCATCGGGGCTATCCTGCCGGAACGCTTCCTCCAGGCCATGGGCATTGCCGAAGGTTACTGTGAATTGGAACCGCCCCTGCGCCTGCCGTGTTATCTCGTGTATAAGAAAGACAACCCGAAATACGCGACGATCCAGGTTTTCGTCGATTATATCCGCCGTGTCTATCATATTAAAAAATAATGATAAAGGTATCTGCCATCATATAAAACGATGACAGGTATCTTTTTTTTGCGTTATACAAGACGGGAGAGAAGGTGTAGAATCTAGCTTGCAAATACGAAAGGAGCAGTGAATACACAATGTCGAATCAATCACTTTGGAACAAAGATTTCCTTCTCGACACAGGTATCAATTTTGTAGTCTATCTTATTTATTACTTATTAATGGTCATCATCGCCGTCGTCGCCAAAGACCAATTGCACGCTTCCCTCGGTGAAGCCGGACTGGCTTCGGGCATCTTCATTGTCGGCACCCTGCTGGCACGCTTGCAATTCGGCAAGGCTATTGAATTATACGGCCGCCGCAAGTCCTTATATGGCGGGATCCTCTTTTATTTCGTAACGACCTTATTATACTTTTATATCCCGAATCTCGCTATTCTCTATGGCATCCGCTTCCTCAACGGCATGGCCTATGGTATCGTCTCGACGGCGACCAATACGATCGTCGCTTCTTGCATTCCGGCAGAAAAACGGGGCGAAGGCATCAACTACTACGGCTTGAGCACCAGCCTGGCTGCCGCTGTCGGCCCCTTCCTGGGTATGTTCCTCATCGTCGTCACGAACTTCACCTTTATCATCACCCTCTGTGCCGTTCTCGTCGGCTTGTGCATGATTGGCTGCATCGCCCTCCATATCGACGAAATCACGCTTACGTCGGAACAGGTTGCCCGCATGAAAGCCATGACCCTCGACAATTACGTCGAATATCGCGTACTGATCATCTCCATCATCGGCTTCTTCATGGGCTTCGCTTATTCCAGCGTCCTGACATTCTTGGCCGCTTATGCTCGTGAAATCAACCTGGTCCAGGCCGGTACGTTCTTCTTCGTCGTCTATGCCGTTGTCATCACTATCACTCGTCCGATGACGGGTGTCATCTTCGACCACAAAGGCGAAAACTACGTCCTCTATCCCTGCTACATCTGCCTGGCTATCGGCTTGTTCCTCCTCAGCATTACCGGTGCTTCTTGGCAGCTGCTCTTATCGGGCGTCTTCGTTGGCCTTGGCTATGGTACGTTCATGTCCAACGGTCAGGCTGTCTGCATCAAATTGACCCCGTCGTACCGCATCAGCGTTGCCTTATCGACGTACTTTGTCGCTTTGGACCTCGGCATCGGCGTAGGGCCCTATGTCCTCGGCAGCCTCCACGGCCTGCTCACCTTCCCGCAGCTCTATGCTGTAGCAGCCATCGTCGCTGTTGCCTGCTTCATCATGTACCATGCCTTCTACGGCCGCAAGATCAATCTCATCAACCGTGCCGTCCGCATCTACATCCACGCATAACACGCAATTACAATAGATCCTATCCCCAGATTCGAGGGCTTGTCGTATGGCGACAAGCCCTCTTTTAGGTTCATCGTAGGTCGTTCATCGTAAATCGAAGGGACAAAAAATCCATCGCGACGAATCACGAACCACTAGCCACGAACCACTAGCCACGAACCACTTTTTTCAGTTATAATGGATATAAGGAAAAAGGGGAGAGAGACATGACCATCAAAACGAGAATCCTGGCAGGGCTTGCCTGTATTTGCTTGATATTGACGATTTTTTTCTGGCCTGGCAAGGAAGAAGAGGCTTATAGTTCGGATGTCATCAAGGAAGCGGAAGACGTGACGACGGCTGAAACGGAAATGATGGCCCCTGATGAATCTCTGGAATCACCTAATGGTACGGTGCGGCTTCAGGCCTTGTATAATGAGAAACCGGTTTGCCTCTTCTTCTGGTCTTCCTGGAGCCAGGACAGTTTGCGCCAGCTCGCAGCACTGGAAGAAGTGTATCCAACGTATGGGCAAGCCATTCAGTTTGTGACGGTCCCTGTCGGACCGGACCAGGAGGACAGCTTGTCTTATATGAAGCAGAGCGGGGCAGGCCTGCCTGTCTATTGTGTCCGGGAACCGATGCTGAAGGAATATGGCGTCCATGACATACCGAAACTCATCTTCATCGCCCGCGGTGGCCAGATGACGCGCCCCTTCGACAGCGTTTTGACGCCGCGACAGTTGTCCTATGAAATGGAAAAGTTATTAAAATAATTTTTCTATTTCCCTTGCCAAAAAGAGAAAAGTAGGTTATAATAAACGAGTCGCACAGAGAAGTATAAAATATGGGCGGTTAGCTCAGTTGGTTAGAGTATCTCGTTGACATCGAGGGGGTCGATGGTTCGAATCCATTATCGCCCACCATATTGTGTGAAAAAAGAGGCTGTCGCATTAAGACAGCCTCTTTTTGAGTTTTAAGTTTGTAGTTTTTAGTTTGCAGCAAATGGTAAAAAATTAAAGCCAGCTTCTACAAACTACAAACTCCGTACTACAAACTATAAAGTAAAAGGGACTATCGCATGATGATACAAACCTTCATGCGATAGTCCTTTTTTGATGTTAAAGGCAACCTCTCGGACCGCCTTCGGCGGCCAGCTCCCCTATAATGGGAGCCTTTCGTCAAATATTCATGCCACGAGTCACGAACCACTAGCCACGAGCCACAAAACTACCGGCTTTCGGAGAAGTCCAGGCCTTTGTCGGTGGCATAGTACGTGCCTGGTTTTTCACCGGCTTCTACGTAGCCTTTTTGCACTAAGTCGTCGATGAGGGTCAGGTCCGGCTTTTCTGGGGCAAACATTTCTTCCGGTGTCCCTTCTTCGCGTTCGACAGCTGCGATGAGGGCGGCTTCTTTGTCGTCTGTCGTCGGCGCTTCTTTTATATAGGCCAAATCTGGCAGGAACATGGGGTATTCTTTATGGGCTGTGAGGAAGAAGCGGCCGATGGCGATGGCCTGGCTCAAGAGGTTGCCTTCTTCCGTTTCGATGTCCATTTCATCGCAGATGACGTCGAGCTGGTTCGACGGGAAGTGATAGAGCTTCTTGGCGACTTCCAGCGTATCGGCATAGCGGAACGCCGGGGCATCGATGCCGTAGATGTGCAGGGCGTGGGTCAGGCAGCCCATGACGAACGGCGCGTTGTGGGCGACCAGGGTCTGTCCTTCGATGAGGTTTTTCAGGCCGGCCTGCCAATATTCGCCGAACTCATCGGCCTTCGAGAGTTCATCCCAGTGGTAGCGGTCTTTCACGGCGGACAAGTTATTTTCTGGCGGACGGACGTAGAAATAGCGGGTATCCTTCAGTTCGCCGTGGTCAAATTCAGCCAGGGCCAGGAGACAGATGGAATAAGGCTGCTCATTGGCCAGTTCCAGGGCGACGGCTGTGAAGTGCTGCGGGAAGCGGCGCAGTTTCCCCTTTTCTTCGATAGGGTATTTATAATAGCCATCGTCGGGCTTGATGTCGTACTGGTGCAGGTTTTCGACCTTGACATGTTCCTTCTTGGCCAGTTCTTCTTGAACTTTGGCTTTGCGCCGCCGTTTGCGCAGGGCCGACGTGAGGGAGTAGAGGACGGCGGCGATGAAGACGAGGGTGACGATCGTCGTGATGATGTGGATCAGGGAATCCATGAAATATCAAATCCTTTTCAATAATTTTGAGAGCCTATTCTTGGAAAAAGTTCATGTCATAACAGGTACGGAAGGCGCGGTTAGCGGCATGGCCGTTGACTGACAGGCGGTCTGTCGTCTTGACTTCCGGATTGGGCAGGGCTGAAGTGGACAGGACATTGCCCTGCAAGTCATAACTGACGTCGCCGAGGGTCTGGGTCTTTACGGTCTGGGCTTTAAAATTGTAGAAGAAATTGTTATCATAACCTTGGACCGTATTGTTGGCATAATCATAGGTCACGACAGTAGCCCGGATGATATAGTACGGCGGATCGTAGCGGACGGACTGAATGGTGTTCATGTCGATATACGATTCGGTCGTGTCGTTGTGACCGACTTGGACGAAGCGGGGATTATCGTCGAGAAAGGTAGCCGATGCCATAAAGCTGAACAGGCAGGCGAAGGTAACGGCCAGGGTTGCGATTTTTTTTAACATAAGATTACTTCCTTTCTGGCTGCCTTGTTTACAAGAGGGGCAGCCGTAGTTTATATTTATATTATATAAGAATTGCCAGACATTACAAGAACATATATTTTTCAAGTAGGACTTTTGCCCTTTCAGGTCGAATAGTATAATTATAAGAGGTGATCATATTGGATGTGATATATATTGGTTTGCCATTTTTCTTTTGGCAGGAAGACGAGTCGGAGCACGGCCTCGATGTTCACGTGACGGAAGGTTTTCAGAAACTGGATTTCCACGTGTATCCCCTCAATGCCGGCGACGATGCGGAGGAAATCTGTTCCGCCTATAATTGGCATACGTCTTTTGTCGATGAAGAGGCCGATATGGCCCCGTCAGAAGAATTTATTTCAGAGCACGTCTTGTGGGACGACTTCCGCCTGCTGTACATTTCGGCAGCGGCGGCTACTTCCGACGATGAGTACACGCAGTTCGTCTGCCATACGGCAGAACAGGCTAAAGAGAGCGGCCTCGTCGTCGCAGCCGAAGTCGTGGACTGCGATTTCGATGAAGATGACCCATACCCCTGGCGGGATAAGGCGACGGTCCTCTGGTCCCGCAGCGAAATCCTGCCATCAGGCGGCCCGGCCTGTGCCGTGCGCCTGGCCCTGGGGGACGGCATCACCGTTGCCAGTCAGGACGGGGAACGGTCCTATGAGGCTCAGGTCGTCAGTGAATGTTTCATCCCTGCGTTCTTACAAGGATTACTGGAAGGGCGCGATCCCTTTTCTATCATAGAATCTTATGTGTCTTAAGTTAGGAGGTTATTCATCTTGAATAGTAAAAAAATGGAAGAACATCCCTTGCGGGCGGCGATTCTCACGATCAGCAACAGCCGCAGCTTTTCCGACGATACGAACGGCCTGCTCATTCAGTCGGCTTTGGCCAACTACGGCCATCAGGTCGTCGACTATCAGATTGTCAAAGATGACAAGGCCGAAATCGAACGCCATCTCCATGAATGGGTCTGCAGCGTCGACCTGGTCATCACCAGCGGCGGTACGGGCCTGGCCAAGCGCGACGTGACCATCGAAACGGTGGAACCCCTGTTCGATAAGAAAATTCCGGCCTTCCAGTCGATGATGACGTATTTTGCCTATCGCCGGGCCTGCGGTGTCCAGGCCATGGCCTACCGGACGACGGCTGGCATCATCCACCAGTGCCAGGTCTACTGCCTGCCGGGACTGCCGAGCCTCATCAAGATCGGTATGGAAAAAGTCATTTTGCCGGAAGTCTTTCATTTGTATTCGGAAATCAAGAAGTAAATGGAAACATCTAACATCATCCTTGTCACCGGCGGGGCGCGGAGTGGTAAAAGCGCCTTTGCCGAACGCTATGCTGCCGCCCTTCCCGGGCGGCATGCTTATGTGGCGACAGCCCGCATCTTCGATGAAGAAATGGCCCGGCGCATCGCCGCCCACCGCCGGCGCCGGCCGTCATCGTGGCAGACCTGGGAAATCCCGGAAGACCTGCCGGGGACGATGGAACGGTTGTGCCGGTCGTCAGATGTGGTCCTCGTCGACTGCCTGACTCTTTATTTTTCTAATTATCTCTTTGCTCACGACGGTGAAGCCGATGAAGTCCTCATCGACGGGGCCCTGGCTGAACTGAAAACTGTCATGGCCGCCTTTCGCCAGGCTGGCGTGACGGCTATCTTCGTCACCAACGAGCTGGGCTGCGGCATCGTTCCCATGGAGCATGTGAGCCGTTTGTACCGCGACCTCATCGGCAAGATCAATCAGGCTGCGGCAGCCGAAGCCGATGAAGTCTATTTGTCTGTCTGCGGGATTACGACGGAGCTGAAACAGCGGGCTGTCCGTCTGCCGGAGGTGAAACGATGAAAGCTTTTCTCATTGCCTTGCAGTTCTTATCGCGTATCCACCTGGCCTCGCAGAGCGTCTGGCGCGATGAGGACTTTGGCCGGTCTGTCTTGTTCTTTCCCGTCGTCGGCTTGATCATCGGCTTACTCCTGGCGGCGCTCTACGGAGCGTCGTCTTTCCTTTTCGACGCTTTTGGCCGGTCGGCCCTGGTCGTCGCCTTCTGGTTCTACCTGACCGGCGGACTCCACGCCGATGGCTATATGGATACGGCGGACGGCCTCTTTTCCGGCCGCAGCCGCGAACGGATGCTGGAAATCCTCAAGGACAGCCGCGTCGGTGCCGGCGGCGTAACGGCCTTCGTCTTCCTGGTCCTCCTGAAAGTGGCTTTCCTCAGCCAGCTGACGCCAGACGCAGCCCTGCCGGCCCTCATCGGGATCCCGGCAGCAGCCCGCTTCGGGACGCTGATCAGCATCTTCCAGTTTCCCTATGCCCGACAGCAAGGGCTGGGGAAGGCTTTCGTCACCTATGCGCCAGCCCATACCGTAGCGAAAGCTTTCGTACTGGCCCTGGTGCCGGCTTTCCTTTGCGGGCCTTTTTACCTGGGCCTGTTAGGGGCGGCCATGCTGTTGTCCTTGTGGGCTAATTTCCATATCAGCCGCAAACTGGGTGGCGTGACGGGCGATACGTATGGTGCCGTCCTCGAAGGCAGCGAAATGGCCCTGCTACTGGTGACGGCTGTCGGTAGCAGGCTGGCCGATTTCTTGCTATAATGAAAGGGCACGAAGGTTGAACCACTTATAGGAAAATACACGGAGGAACACGATGATAAAATTATATTTAGCACGTCATGGCGAAACAGCAGGTAATGTCCAGCAGTGGTACCAGGGGTCGACTGATGTACCCCTCAATGAACATGGACTGGAACAGGCGAAATGCCTGGGAGAATTTTTCCGCCATGTCCATCTCGACGCCGTCTACAGCAGCACGCTCCAGCGCGCCAAGACGACGGCCGAATGTGTAGCCGCGCCGCACCATTTGGACGTCATCGCTTATGACGAACTGAAGGAAGCTGATTTCGGCGTCTGGGAAGGCCATACATACCAGGAAATCACGACCCAGTGGCCGGGTGAACTGGAAGCGGTCTATGCTTCGGACGGGACCTTGCCGGCCCGGGGCGGTGAATCGTTCTGCCAGGTCCGCGACCGGACACTGAAGAAGACACGGGAAATCTTGTCGCATCACAAAGATGGCGACAGCGTCTTCATGGTATCCCACGGGGCGGCGATCCGCTGCCTGCTCTTTGGCCTGCTGGGCCTCGATATGAAGCGTATCTGGTGCTTCCAGCAGTTCAACACGGCTTTTAACATCATCGAATATTATGGCGACCGCAATGTCATGACCCTCATGAACTGCACGCAGCATCTGGAAGGCCTGACGGGGTATCAGCCCCAGTGGGACAAGATGCCGTCGCTCTAAGGAGGTATTATGGCAAAGACTATGCGCCTCGATAAGCTTCTGGGCCATACGGGCTGGGGGACGCGGCGGGAACTGAAGGAATTGTGCAAAGGCGGCCATGTGACTATGAATGGTACCGTCTGCCTCGACAGCAGCCAGAAAGTCGACCCGGCAGCTGATGTGATTGCCGTCGACGGTCAAATCGTGGGCTACGAAGAACATATCTATCTCATGCTCTATAAGCCGGCCGGCGTCGTATCGGCGACGGAAGACAACGTGTCGCCGACGGTCATCGGCCTCTTGCCGCGCCAGTATCAGGGCGCCGGCCTGTTCCCGGTCGGCCGCCTCGATAAGGATACGACAGGCCTCCTGCTCATCACCAACGACGGGACCTGGGCCCATGGCATTACGTCGCCCAAGAAGCACATGGACAAGATATACGATGCCGTCGTCGAAGGCGATATCCCACCTGATATGGGCCAGCGCTTTGCCGATGGCATCGTCCTTGACGATGGCCTGCACTGCCTGCCGGCCAAGGCCGTCCAGACCGGCCCCCGGTCCCTTACGGTCGTTGTCCAGGAAGGAAAGTTCCATCAGGTCAAGCGCATGTGTGCTGCCGTCGGCCTGAAGGTCGTCCAGCTGCACCGCCGCTCCGTCGGCAGCGTCGTCCTCGATGAAGGTTTGGAGCCGGGCCAGTTCCGCCCGCTGACCGATGAGGAGCGGGAAGCCTTGAAAGGACGGGGGCGGTGATTTGCAATTCCACCTTTTCAGCAGGCGGAAAATATGGTATTATAAAATATGATTGAATTAATATAGGGTGATACTATGATAGAACAACGAATTGCCCGCCTGCGCGCTTTCCTGCAAGAACACGATGCAGACGGCGTCATTATCGTCCAGCCGGAAAATCTGCGTTATTTCAGTGCCTTTACAGGCGGTGAAGGCGCACTGGTCATTGGCCTGGATCAGGCTGTATTGTGGACTGATTCCCGTTATACGGAACAGGCTGCCAACCAGTCCGGAACCTGGTACGATATCAAAAACCACCACAATGCCTTATCGTCATCCATCCGCTCGTCCTTGAACGACATGGAAATCGGCGTGGCAGGTTATGAAGAAAATTTCCTGACTCATTTCATGTACGAAAATATTTCCGATGGAGCTTTATGCGGCTTCCTGCCCTGTGATTTGACCAGTCTGCGGGCTGTGAAGGAACCGTATGAGCTGAAGGCGACGCGCAAGGCCAGCAATATTGCCGACCGGGCCTTTGCCGATTTATTGCCGTACATCAAGCCTGGCGTCACGGAAAAGGAACTGGCTGCCCGCCTGGAAAGCAATATGCTGCTTCTCGGGTCGGAAGAAAAGTCCTTTACGACTATCGTCGCCTCAGGCAGGCGTTCGGCCATGCCTCACGGTACGGCCAGCCCGAAAGTCATCGAAGCCGGTGATTTTGTTACCTTCGATTTCGGTGCTGTCTGGGAAGGCTACCATTCGGACATCACCCGGACTGTCGTCGTCGGCAAGGCGTCGCAGGCCCAGAAGGATTTCTATAATCTCATCCTGGAAGGGCAGAAGCTGGGCGTATCCCTCGTCAAGGCCGGCGTTTCCCGCCGCGAAGTCGATTTTGCCGTGCGCAATTACTTCGCCCGCTATCACGTCAGCCAGTATTTCACTCATTCCCTGGGCCACGGTACGGGCCTGGAAATCCATGAACAACCGGTCCTGTCGCCGAAATCGACAGGCGTACTCGAAGAGAATATGATAGTCACGGTAGAACCGGGACTGTACATAGAAGGCAAGTTCGGCGTCCGCATTGAGGATTCCGTTGCCGTTACAGCCAACGGCTGTGAAATTTTAACCAAAACACCCAAAGAATTGATGGAGCTGTTATAGGAGGAGTTTACACATGATTACAAGTAATGATTTCAGACCAGGCGTAACTATCGAAATCGACGGCCAGGTATGGCAGGTCGTTGAATTCCAGCACGTAAAACCGGGCAAGGGCGCTGCTTTCGTCCGCGCTAAGATTAAGAACCTCGAAACGGGCGCTGTTGTCGAACGTACCTGGAATGCTGGCGAAAAAGTACAGGACGGCCACGTTGACCGCCGCCAGATGCAGTACCTCTATGAAAATGAAGGCATGTACTGTTTCATGGATAACGAAACATACGAACAGATCGAATTGAACAAAGACAACCTCGGCGACGCTGTCCATTTCCTGAAAGAAGAAATGAACGTTTCCGTCATGATGTTCAAAGGCAAAGTCATCGGCATCGATCTCCCGGCTGCTGTTGAACTGAAAGTCGTTGAAACCGATCCGGGTGTCCGCGGTGATACAGCGACAGGCGGCAGCAAACCGGCCAAACTGGAAACGGGCTATGTCGTCAAAGTACCGCTCTTTATCAATGAAGGCGAAGTTCTCCAGATCGACACGAGAACCGGCCAGTATATCGGCAGAGCATAAGGTATCCAAGGGGCTTCGCACGTGCGACAGCCCCTTTTGTGGACTAAAGGGGTGATTCCCATGGAAACAACTGAAGTGAATGAATGGGGAAGTATCCATATTTCCCAGCGCGTCATTGCATCCATTGCGGCCCTGACCGCGGCCAAAGCGGCTTATGTCGCCGACTTGGGAATGAATATTGCCGAAGCGGCGGCCGAGAAATTAGGACGTACCTTGCCGGGGCGCGGCGTCGATGTCACCATCGAGGGCCAGCGCATCGAGCTGACGGTCCGCCTGGTCATCCGCTATGGCTGCCGTATTCCCGACGTAGCCCTGGAAGTGCAGAAGTCCGTCAAGGATGCCGTCGAAAAGGCGACGGCCTGCACGGTTACGGCGGTCCACATCATTGTACAGCAGTTGGTTTTCGAGGAGGATCGTCACGATGGATGAAGAACAGGATTTTGCCTATGCCGTCAGTGAAAAGGCCCTGCGCCATATCGCCGAGACGGCCGGCCGCGAGGTACCGGGCGTCGTCGCCATCCGCAGCCGCAGCGTATCGGTCGCAGGCGGTATCGTCCGTGTCCATCTGGCTGTCCGTGCCCGTTATGGCGGAGATTTGCACCATCTGGCCTTAGCTGTCCAGCAGCGGGCAGCCGCTGTGATTGAAGAGATGGCTGAACCGGAGGGACTCGATATTTCCGTCACCATTGAAGACCTGGCCTTTCCGCCAGCTGAATAAGTTATGAACACAGGAGGAAACTCGTGAGCAGACATAAAGCGCGCCAGCAGGCGCTCGAACTTTTATATTCCCGTGAATTTCACGGAGAAAACGATATCCAGTACAGCGAACAGGAAATCCTGGAAAACGATTACGTCACGACCGATACCTTGACCGAAGACGGTCCGGAACTGAGTGACCAGGAACGCGATGCCTATTGCACGTATCTCGTCGAAACGACGACGGAACACCGCGATGAACTGGATGACATCATCCGCTCCTTTGCCAAGGGCTGGGACATCGAACGGATGAACCGCACGGACCGCAACATCCTGCGCCTGGCCTTGTGCGAACTCGTGTACCCGAAAGAAACGCTGGCACCGTCCATCGTCCTCAACGAAGCCGTCATCCTGGCCAAGGAATTTAGCGGCGATAAATCGGCACGGTTCGTCAATGGCATCTTGGGTGCCTATGTAAGGTCGAAGGCCTGATGGACGTCTTTCTCGGCATCGATACGAGTTGTTACACGACGTCCCTGTGCCTCGTCGATGACGCTTATGAAGTCGTCGCCGACGAACGCATCATCCTGAGCGTCGCAAAGGGCGGCCGTGGCCTGTCCCAGTCCAACATGGTCTATCAGCATACGCGGAATCTGCCGGTTCTCTTTGAACGGCTGGCAGGCATCCTGTCTCGTGCTCATATCCGGGCCATTGCCGTGACTGACCAGCCACGGCGCCGTGACGATTCCTATATGCCGGCTTTTTTGGCCGGTCTCGGTTATGCCCGGGCCCTGGCAGCCGTCTTAGGCGTCCCTTTATACCGCCTGAGCCATCAGGAAAATCATCTTCTCGCCGTCCTGCGCAGCCTGGGCCATATCGGTACGGATCCTTTTTACGGCATCCACTTGTCCGGCGGGACGACGGACCTGCTGCGGGCCGTCCCGGATGAACGGGGCCTCGACATCACCCGCATCGGCGGTACCAGCGATATCAGTGCCGGCCAGTTCATCGACCGCATGGGCGTGGCCCTGGACCTGCCGTTTCCGGCGGGCATCCATGTCGATAAGCTGGCTCAGACGGTAAATCCGCCTGTCAAAGGAGCCCATGTCTTCTGCCGCGATGGCCAGGTCAGCTTTTCCGGGCCGGAATCGCAGGGACAGCGGCTCGTGGCTTCCGGCGGGGAAGACCCGGCCCGCCTTTGCAGCTGGACACTGTCGACGGTCTGGCGCGGCCTGGAGAGCCTCCTCGATTACGCGGCAGCCGATGGCATGAAACATCTCGTCGCTGCCGGCGGCGTCATGTCCAACGCCTATTTGCGCCATCAGATGAGCGATTATTGCCGCTGCCATGGCATACGCCTGGATCTGGCTGCCGATGGCTTCAGCGCCGATAATGCCTCGGGCGCAGCCTTCTGGGCTGCCGTACAGGAAGGGAAGAAATCATGAAATATGCATCGGTTACGGACGTCGTCCGCCGCATCAAAGAGGATATCCACGGTGATTACCGCCTGCAGAGCCTTGCCATGGAAGGGAATATCATCGGCCTCAAGCGGGCGTCGAACGGCCATTATTATATGAATATCCGCGACGATCAGTGTTCCATCCGGGCCATTGTGTTCCGCAGCCGCGTGACGGCAGCGGTCCGGGCGGTCCGCGAAGGGGACCATGTCGTCGTCATCGGCGCCGTCAATGTCTATGAAAAAGGCGGCGCCCTTTCCTTTATCATTGAACAGCTCTTTTCTCAGGGTACCGGGTCCTTGCAGGCCCAGTACGAACGCATCAAGAATGAACTGGCCGCCCAGGGCTATTTCGACAGCAGCCACAAGAAGGAGCTGCCGCGGTTCCCCTGGCGCGTCGGCGTCCTGACGTCGAAGACGGGGGCCGTACTCCACGACATCTATAAGATTGCCGGCGAACGCAATCCCTATGCCGACATCGTCCTCCATCCCATCCCCGTCCAGGGCGACGGCGTCGATACGGCCATTGCCGCTGCTATCGAAGCGATGGGCCGGCGCAAGGACCTGGACGTCCTCATCGTCGGCCGCGGTGGCGGCTCCATGGAGGATTTGTGGTGCTTCAACAGCCCGGCCGTGGTCAAGGCCATTTATGGCGCTAAGGTGCCGGTCATTACGGCTATCGGTCATGAAACGGACACGACCCTGGCTGACTACGCAGCCGATGTGCGGGCGGCGACGCCGACCCATGCGGCGGAAATGGCTTTCTTCGATGTCCGTGAAGCGGAACTGGACCTGGCTGCCCTGGCAGACCGGGCTTATGAACGGGTCATGGCCTGCATCGAAGACCGCCAGCGACTGGTCGAACAGGCGGCAGGCCGGCTCAACTTGAAGCGATATGATGCTTTCCTGGCGATGAAAGAAACCCATCTGTCGGGCCTGATGCAACAGGCTGACCGGCAGCTGCAGCTCCAGTTAGAACAGAAACAGGGAAAGCTGAATACCCTGACGGCGTCTTTGCAGGCCCTGAATCCGGCAGCCCTCGTGCGCCGCGGATACGGCCAGCTCATGCAGCAGGGCAAGATCCTTACAGATATCCACAGCGTGTCGCAAGATTCGCCGCTGACGATACAAGTCGTCGACGGGACGATTACGACGGCTGTTAAAGAGGTGGACATATATGGCAAGAACGACTGATAAATTGAAGAGTTTTGAAAGCAATTATGAAAAATTGGAACAGCTCGTACAGGAACTGGATGCTCCAGACTTGACGCTGAAGCAGTCCCTCGATTTATATGAAAAGGCCATCAAATTATCCCAGTCCTGCGAAGGAGCCCTGGAATATGCCCGCCAGAAAGCGCAGGCCCTGGCCGACGTCCGGGACGATAAGGATGATAGCGGCGAAGAACCGATCGAAGGGGTGCTGGACTTATGACTTTCCAAGATTATCTGGCAGCGCAGCGGAAACGCGTCGATGATTACCTGGCCCAGGTATTGACGACAGAACAGCCGCGTTTTTCCAAGCTCTACGAAGCCATGAACTACAGCCTCCTGGCCGGCGGCAAGCGCATCCGTCCGGTCCTCCTGCTGGCGACAGTAGAAGCCCTGGGGCAGGATGCCGCACCTTATACGGGGCTGGCCTGTGCCCTGGAATGTATCCATACGTATTCGCTGATCCACGACGACCTGCCCTGCATGGATGATGACGATCTGCGCCGGGGCAAGCCGACGAATCATGTCGTCTACGGGGCGGGTCTGGCGACCCTGGCCGGTGACGGCCTGCTGACCTTTGCCTTCGAGCTCATGGCCAGCCAGAAAGGCATTGCACCGGATAAATTGAACCGCTGTATCGCCGTCATCGCCAGAGCAGCTGGCCCGGCCGGCATGGTCGGCGGCCAGGCTTTCGATTTGGCATCTGACGGAGACATGGCCATCGGTCGGGAGGGTATGGAACTCCTGCATCATTCCAAGACAGGCGTCATCTTCAAGGCCGCTATCGATATGGCCGCTATCGTCGCCGAGGCTTCGCCGCAGCAAAGGCAGGCTTTGGATGCCTATGCATCGTACATGGGCCTGACCTTCCAGATTACCGACGATATCCTCGATGTCGTCGGCGACGAAGCCCTGCTGGGCAAACCCGTCGGCAGCGATGCCCGCAACGACAAGGCCACGTATGTGACTATCTTTTCCCTGGACGAAGCCCGGCGCATGGCCTGTGAAGCGGCAGATAAAGCCGTCCAGGCCCTGGAACCGTTAGGGCCGAAAGCCTGGTTCCTCAAGGAATTGGTCGAGCATCTGCTGGTTCGCGTTCATTAGTGTGAGAGGGGTATTACATTTATGCAGCATAAAGAACGATTAGACGTGCTTCTCGTCAGCCGCGGCTTGTCTGAGAGCCGGGAAAAGGCCAAGGCGACCATCATGGCCGGCTTGGTCTTCGTTGACAACCAGCGCGTCGATAAGGCGGGTACGAAGCTGCCCGTCGATGTAGAAATCACGGTCAAAGGGAATCCGATCCCTTATGTCGGCCGGGGCGGCCTGAAATTAGAAAAAGCCATGGAAACGTTTCCCATCGATTTGACGGGCAAGACTATGATGGATATCGGCGCCTCGACAGGCGGTTTTACGGACTGCGCCCTCCAGCGCGGGGCGGCCAAGGTCTTTGCCGTCGATGTCGGCTATGGCCAGCTGGCCTGGAAGCTGCGGACCGATGACCGCGTCGTCAATATGGAACGGACCAATATCCGCAACGTCACCGTCGCAGATATCGGCGAACCTGTCGATTTCATTTCCATTGACGTATCCTTCATTTCCCTGCTGAAAATCATGCCGGCTGTGGAACCGCTGCTCAAAGAAGGCGGTACCATGGTCACTCTCATCAAGCCTCAGTTCGAAGCGGGCCGGGAACACGTCGGTAAAGGCGGCATCGTCCGCGATATCCAGGTCCACCGCGACGTCATCCGCCACGTCACGGACGGCATCGCCGCCTGCGGTTTGTCGCCGCTGGGCCTGACCTTCTCGCCCATCAAAGGGGCTGATGGCAATATAGAATATCTCTTGTACAGCCGTAAAGACAATCCCTGCCATAACGATATCACTGACGCCGTTGTCGATGACATCGTCGGTAAATCCCATGAAATGTAGGTGATCCCCATGCGTATCGGTATTTTCCCGAACCTCGTCAAACGCGAAAGTGCTGCCATCGTCCAGCAGATGATCAAAATTTGCGAAAAATATGGCATTGAATACTATCTGCCGGCTTATGTCAGCGAGAGCCGCCAGCCGGCCTATCAGCGCATCGGCGCTGAACACCTGCGCCCACGCATGACGATTTACAGCACCATCGACGTAGCCATGGTCCTCGGCGGCGACGGGACCATTCTCAAGATGGCCAAACAGTTTGCCGAAGCCGACATCCCGGTCTGCGGCATCAATCTCGGCTCGCTGGGCTTCCTTTACGAAGTCGAGACCAAGAACCTGGAAAAGCGCATGGAAGATATCCTGGCCGGCCGCTATTTCCTGGAAGAACGGATGATGCTCCATTCGGAATTGTGCTATGAAGACGGACTGGTCCAATCCCTGCCCGATGCCCTCAACGACATCGTCATCGGCCACGGCAATGTAGGTAAGCTCATCCGCATCGACCTCAGCATCAACGGCCATTTCATCCAGCAGTATCCCGGCGACGGCCTCATCGTAGCGACGGCGACGGGGAGCACGGGCTATACCTTCTCCAGCGGCGGCCCTATCGTCGCGCCCAGCGTGCCCTGCATCATGGTCACGCCCATTTGCCCGCACTTGCTGCTCAAAGTACCCCTGGTCCTGCGCGATGACGACCAGGTATCGGTGACGGTGGCCAACAGCCGCAACAGCGTCCGCGTCTCCGTCGACGGCATGATGGACCAGGAACTGATGCGCAATATGACCCTTCAGGTCCGCAAGTCCGACCACGTCCTCAAGATCATCCGCTTCAACAAGAACTATTTCTACAGCAATTTATTCACGAAAATGATGGGAAATGATTAATATGTATCCATTCCGCAATGCCGTTACCGTCTCTCATATGATGATGGAACCCTATGCCCGCCAGGCTCATGTCCTCGTCGACATGACCTGCGGCAATGGCCATGATACGGCTTTCCTGGCCCGTCTCATGCCGGACGATGCCGTCCTCTACGCCTTTGATATCCAGCCCTGTGCCATTGACCATACGCAGCAGCGCCTGCAGCAGGAAGGGCTGGACGGGAAGCACGTCGTCTGCACCTGCGGTTCTCACGACGAACTCCTGGCCCGGATACAGGAAAACGTGGATTTAATGGTATTCAATCTGGGCTATTTGCCGTCAGGCGACCATAAAATCCATACAAATTGTGAAATAACACTAAAAGCTATGAAAATAGGCTTGAATAAAATTGCGATAAATGGGATAATTATGATAGCAGCTTATCCCGGTACCGAAGCCGGGGCTCGCGAAGAACAAGCGCTGCGGTCGTATTTACAGACCATACCCCAGCAGGACTTCCATATTTCGTCCTGGCAGCCCGTCAATGAGGTGCATTGTCCACCCGTATTATATATTGTACAGAAAAGAGGGAAACGTCATCATGAAGAGATTCCGTTACACTAAGATTAAAGAAATTGTCCAGTCCCGTCCCATCGAAACGCAGGAAGAATTAGCCAAGGCCTTGCAGGAAGAAGGCATCGAAGTCACACAGGCTACGGTTTCCCGCGACATTAAAGAACTCATGCTCATCAAGGTTCCGACCAGTGACGGCCATTACCGCTATGCCTTGTCGCCGGAACAGAATATGCTCATGTCCAAGAACCGCATGGCCCGCCTGTTCCAGGACTCCATCGTCCGCGTCGATTCGGCGTATAACCAGATCATCGTCCACACCCTGCCCGGTTCGGCCAATCCCATTGCCGCCGCGATCGACCACGCCCGCTGGGAAAATGTCATCGGCACCCTGGCCGGCGATGATACGGTCCTCCTCATCGTCAAGGACACGGAAACGGTTCCGAAACTGGTCAAGCTTATCGTATCGCTGATGAAGGAATGAGGCCCTTATGCTGCAGTCCCTGCACATCCACAATTTTGCTCTGATTGAAGACCTGCACCTTACTTTTGGCGACGGGGTGACGATTTTTACCGGCGAAACAGGCGCCGGCAAATCGATTCTCCTCGACGCCATCGGTATGCTGGCAGGCAAACGCGCATCGGCATCGTTCGTCCGCCACGGGACGGACTCGTTCCTCGTCGAAGGCGCGTTCTTTTTTTCTGCGTTGCCTGAAGGCCTGGAACAGCTCCTGGAGGCCAACCACATCGAAGTCGATGAAGGGCAGCTCATCATTTCCCGCCAGTTCCCGCGCAGCGGCCGCGGGACCATCCTGGTCAACGGGACGCTGGTACCGACGGCAACTTTGCGGCGGCTGGGCGAGTACCTGCTGGATATCCACGGCCAGTTCGACAACAGCCTGATTTTCAACCCGTCTTATCACGTGGCTATCCTCGACGGCCTTACGGCAGACGTCCGTCAGGCCCGTCAGGACTACGATGGATTATACCGCCAGTGGCATGAGACGGAAGGGGAAATCAAGGCTTTGCGCCATGACGAAAGTGAAAAGGCGCGGATGCTCAGTATCCTGGCGTTCCAGATCAAGGAAATCGAGGGAGCCGCTCTGAAAGAAGGGGAAGACGACGAACTGGAGCAGAAAATCAACAAGGCGTCCCATGCCGAACATATCAAGGATAATCTGAAGGAGGCCATGTTCGCCCTGGAAGGGAGTGAACGCCAGCCCGGCGTCATCGAGCAGATTGAGACCATCCACCGCAGTCTGGAAAGGGCCTCGGCTTACGATGAAGCTTTCAGTGCCCTGGCTGGGAAAGTCGAGACCTTGTCGTATGAAATCGAAGACGTCCACGACGGCCTTTTGCGCTATGCCGATTCTTTTGATTTCGATGAACGGGCTCTGGATGCCATGCAGTCCCGCTTGGCGTCGATTGAAAAGCTCAAGCGCAAGTACGGTTTCACTGTCGCCGATATCCTGCAGTTCCTGGCCAAGGCCAAGGCCGATTATGAACGGCTCGACCAGTCCGAAAGCCATCTGGCCAAGCTGGAAGAGAAACTGGCCCGTGAAGCCGAAGCCGTGCGCCAGCAGGCCCAAGTCCTGGCCGCTGCCCGCCGTGAGGCCGACAGCCAGTTCAGCAAGGCCATGACGGCGACGCTCAATAAGTTGGGCATGCTGAACAGCCGCATCGCCTTCCATATCGAACCGATGAAGGACATCACACCGGATGGTTCCGCCGGCATCGAACTTTATTTCTCGGCCAATACGGGCGAAGCCATGCAGCCCTTGGCGAAAATCGCCTCGGGCGGCGAAGTATCGCGTATTGCCCTGGCCTTGAAGACGGCCGGCCCCGAACGGACGACGGGCAAGACCATGATTTTCGATGAAATCGACGTCGGCATCAGTGGCCAGACAGGCCTGCAGGTCGCCGACCATATCCGCCAGCTCTCCGGGCAGGGCCAGGTCTTCTGCATTACCCACCTGCCACAGACGGCGGCCATTGCCGACCACCATTACTTCATTTATAAGAAAGAAATGGACGGCCGCACGGTTACCCAGGTCCGGGGCCTCTCGGAGGGGGAACACGTCCTGGAAATCGCCCGCATGTTCGCCGGCAACGATACGACCAAGGCCAGCATCGAAGCGGCCCGCCAGATTGTAAAGCAAGTCAAGGGCAGGTAATGCCCTTGACTTGCGATTCGACATTGCTTTGCGGGTTGACGAATGTCCGCGATAGGTATATAGTTAAATATAATTTCAAAAATCAGAAGTCCCATCAAAAGGGACTCACAGGAGGGATAGATATGCTTCGTGTATTAGTTAACGGTGCCGATGGCCGCATGGGCAGCCAGGTCGTCAAAGCCGTCTTTGAAGACCCGGAACTGGAAGTAGCCGGTGGCATCAGCATTACTCATGTCGGCGAAGATGTCGGTGACATCGCCGGTGTCGGCCACTTAGGACTGACCATCCGCGATGACCTGGGCGCTGCCCTCGATGACATCAAACCGGATGTCGTCGTCGATTTCACCACGCCGAAAGTCATCTTCAACAACGCTAAGACCTGCATCGAACACGGTGTCAATATGGTCGTCGGCACGACGGGCCTGACCGCTGAACAGCGTCATGAACTCCATGCCCTGGCTCTGGAAAAGAAGACGAGCATCTTCATTGCCCCGAACTTTTCCATCGGCGCTGTCCTGATGATGAAGCTCTCGACAGAAGTCGCTCCGTATCTGCCGGATGTCGAAATCATCGAACTCCATCACAACAATAAACTGGACGCTCCGTCCGGCACGGCCATCATGACGGCCGATAAGATCGATGCGGCCCGCAAAGAAGCTGGTGTACAGCCGGCTCCGGATAAGACCCATGAAAGCCTCGATGGCGCCCGCGGTGCTTCCGTAGATGGCATCCCCATCCACAGTGTCCGCCTTCCGGGCTATATCGCTCATCAGCAAGTCTTATTCGGGGGATATGGCGAACTGCTGACGATCCGCCACGATTCGATGGACCGCAAGTCCTTCATGCCTGGCGTCGTCTTAGCCGTCAAGAAAGTAAGCTCTCGTCCGGGCTTGACCTTTGGACTGGAAAACTATTTATAAAAAGAACCATTAGGGGAGGAAGTTTGTTATGACAAAAGAACCGGTAGTAGCGATTTTAGGTGCCACAGGTGCCGTAGGCCAGGAATTTATCCGCTTGATCGAAGAACGAAAATTCCCGTACAGCAAGTTGAAGTTATTAGCATCGTACCGTTCGGCTGGCAAGAAAATGACTGTCAACGGGGAAGAATATACCGTTGAAGAAGCCAAACCGGAATCTTTCGACGGTGTCGACATCGGCTTGTTCGCCGGCGGCTCGATCAGTAAAGAATTGGGACCTGAAGCTGCTAAACGGGGCTGCATCGTCATCGACAACTCCAGCACGTTCCGCATGGACCCCAACGTACCGCTCGTCGTACCGGAAGTCAATCCCGAAGATATCGCCTGGCACAAGGGCATCATTGCCAACCCGAACTGCTCGACGATCATCATGCTCATGGCCCTCAAGCCGATTCATGACTTGTCGCCGATCAAACGCATTATCGTCAGCACGTACCAGGCCGTTTCCGGTGCCGGCAAAGAAGGTATCGACGAACTGCGCGATGAAACGGAAGCCTACCTCAAAGGGGAAGAAATGCAGCCGAAGATCCTGCCCAGCAAGAGCCTTCCCAAGCATTATCCCATCGCGTTCAACCTCATCCCGCAGATCGATAAATTCGTAGAAAAAGACTACACCAAAGAAGAAATGAAGATGGTCAACGAAACGCACAAGATGCTCCACGACGACTCCATCGCCATTACGGCTACGACCGTCCGCGTACCGGTCTTCCGCAGCCATGCTGAATCGGTCTATGTCGAAACGGCCGATGAACTGACTGTCGATGCCGTCCGCAAAGCCATCGATGCGTTCCCCGGTGCCCAGGTCCAGGACAACCCGGCTGAAATGGAATATCCTATGCCCTTGTTCACGTCGGAAAAATACGACTGCTACGTCGGCCGTATCCGCAAGGACCTGTATAATCCGAAGGCCATCAATCTCTGGGTATCGGGCGACCAGATCCGCAAAGGCGCTGCCCTCAATGCCCTGCAGATTGCCGAATACATGCTGGCTCACGACATGATCCACTAAGTACGAAGGATGGGAGATGAACCTTTTATGTTAACTTTTCCAAATGTGATTGTTGCCATGGTCACGCCGTTCCACGAAGACGGTTCTGTCAATTATGAAGCGGCTGTTGAACTGGCTAAGAAATATGCTGATGAAGGCTCGGCCATCCTCGTCGGGGCTACGACGGGCGAAGGGGCTGTCATGACGGAAGAAGAAAAGCTCAAGCTCTTCCAAGTCACGGCAGATGCCTTGAAAGACAAGACCCTGGTCATGGGCAATGTCGGCACCAACAATACGCTCCAGACTATCGAAATGGCCAAGAAGGCCAAAGATACGGGCGTCGACGTCCTGCTGTGCATCGTCCCGTATTATAATAAACCGAACCAGGAAGGCTGTTACGCTCACTTTGCTGCCATCGCCAAGTCGACGGACCTGCCTATCTTCATTTATAACGTACCGGGCCGTACAGGCGGCAAAATCGAACCGCAGACGGTCTGCCAGCTGGCTCATGACTTCCCGAACATCATCGGCCTCAAAGACGCCAGCGGCGACCTCGATTATGCCGGCTACGTCGCAGCCAATGCACCGGAAGGTTTCCACCTCTACAGCGGTGACGACAACCTGACCCTGCCCATCGTCGCTGTCGGCGGCGAAGGCGTCATTTCCGTAGCTGCCCACGTCATCGGCAAGGAAATGAACGAAATGATCCAGGCCCATAAAGACGGCGACGTCAAGAAAGCCGCTGCCCTCCATCAGAAATACCTGCCCTTCATGAAAGGCTGTTTCTGCACGGTCAGCCCGGTTCCGGTCAAGACCATGCTCAACCTGCTCGGCTTCCCGGCTGGACCCTTCCGCCTGCCCTTGGTAGACGCTACGCCGGAAATCAAGGCCAAATGTGAACAATACCTGAAAGATATCGGTCGGCTATAAGCGCTGATAAATAGAAACCGCTCCGACCTGTACTCAAGCCTCCCTTTATAGGGGAGGTGGCCCAACGGGCCGGAGAGGTTCCTATAAATTTGGTTTTATATTAAAAAAAGCCTTGACATATTTCCGATTTCTTGTTATGATATATGAGTCGTCAGGAACGACAAGACATGACTCGGTAGCTCAGCTGGATAGAGTGACTGACTACGAATCAGTAGGTCTAGGGTTCGAATCCCTACCGGGTCACCATAGAAAAAAGCTCACGCATTTTGCGTGAGCTTTTTTGTTGTGTTTGATGTGTGATGAAAGGCTCCCTTTATAGGGGAGCTGGCCGCCGAAGGCGGTCTGAGAGGTTGATTTTTACCAGCCCCCTAGCCTCTAGCCACTTAAAAGGGGCTGTCGCACGAAGGTTTTTGCCATCATGCGAGGGCCCTTTTTCTTAAATGTTTGAGGTTTGATGTATGACGTTTGAGGCGATGGCTTTTAAATTTTGTCCCCTCCACATCAAACTTTCAACTTCAAACTTCAAACTCAAAAAGGGCTTGTCGTCATGCGACAAGCCCTTTTTTTACGACGACTATAAACTGCACGAAAATAGTATTGATTGAATGAAAAGGCCATGCTATAATAGGCTCAGAAAGAAGGGATTCCTATGAAAATTGAAGAAGGTACAATTATTTCTATAAAAGAACAAGGCACGGCCGAAATCAAGGTCGGCCGCCATTCTGACTGCATCGCCTGCGGCGCCTGTGACGGGGCTGACAACATCGTCGTCACCGCCGTCGACCCGTTGGGCGTCAAAGTCGGCCAGCACGTCAAATTTGAATTTCGCGATGTCAACATCGTCATCGGCGCCTTCATCTGTTTCGTCATGCCGCTCCTGGTCTGCGCAGCCGGTGCCTTTGCCGGCCACTTCCTGGCCCTGGCCCAGGGCTTCGATACGGTCCAGACTGCTGTTATCGGCGGCATCATCGGCTTTCTCATCGGCGCCGTCGGCGTCAAACTCTTCGACCGCTCCCTGTCGAAAGATATAAATTCCAAGCCGAAGATCATCGAAATCTGTTCGGGGAATTAAGAAGGACAGGCGCCTGACGGCGCCGTCCGTGCGGGGCTGCTGTATAAGGGAATCCTCCTTTATAGGCAGCTCTTTTTTACACGGTTTGCCGTGGTTCGTTTGCCGTAATGGAAAACGAACCACGAACCACGCCAAACGAACCACGGCGCCCGCTTATGGGCGCCCTTCACTGCCCGTCCGGCAGCGTATCGGCGAGGCTGAAGCTGGTGCCGTCGTTGAGGGTGATAGCCGTGATGTGGAGTTCACCGGTCATGCCGTCCAGGTTTTGCGAACGGATCAGGCTGTATTGCGAAGGAATGAGGGGATTGAGGAGAAACTGGCTTTCGTGGGTCCTCTTTTCAGCCGATGTCGACAGGCGCAGGGGCGACGTGTAGAGGACGGCTTTATCGCTGTCCCGGCGCAGGGTATAGACGGCTTTGATCGCAGCGATGTCGCTGCGGTCCTTGCGGAAGACCGGCGTATAGCTCAGGCGCAGGAAGGTACGGCCCTGGCCGCTGACAATCTTGGACGACACGTTGCGGACGGTCATGATGGCGTCGATTTTTTTCTGGGTCGGTTCATTGTACTCGTCCAATTCCTGCTTCATGACCTCCCGCAAGTCGTTGAGGAAGGCTGCCGGGTCGGCCAGTCCCGTGATCATCCAGGTCTGGGACGGCGTCTGTTCCAGCGTGACCGTGCAGGGGACGGTGGCGCCCAGGCGGTCATTGTACAAGTAGAGCTTGACTGTCTTGCCCTGGCTCCAGTCGGCACTGTCGAGATGCCAGCCGGCCAGGGGGATGGAGAGGCCGGCGCTCTTCAAGGTGCGCTGCAGGTTATCACCTGTCTTTTTGTATTCGTCGTTGTCCGTATTGCCCGTCAAAGTCCAATCCAGGTACAGGTCGGCTGTGGTGACGAAAGAAGACCGCAAAGGCGAGCGGACGAGGTTCAATAAAAAAGCTTCGTCCGTGCTGTCCGACGTATGGGATACGAGGGCATCGAAGAACTGGCCGCTCAGGGCTTCTTCGTCGACGTGCTGGCTGAAAGTCTCGATATCGCCGCTGTGGGCGGCGCGGATGACCTGGGCGACGGCATAATCCGGCGTTTTCATATATATGTGGTGGTAGGCGGCGACTGCGGCGATGAGGCAGCCCATGAGGACGACCAGGGCCAGGAAGACGCTGCCATCCCATAAGGTGAGTACTCGTTTTCTCATAGATTATCCTTCCTTACTGAGCGAAATTCCGTTTTCCTCATTATACCACAGTCTGTGCTGGGCGTTCAGCTTTTCCGCTCATCTGCCGCAGGTTACCAAAATATGGTATAATGAATATGTTATCAGCGAAAGAAAAGGAGCGTGATTCCTGTGGTTACGTTACACGATGTAAAATCAGGGGATTCCTATGAAGTCAAGGAAGGGGTGACGCTGCAGCAGGTCTGCGAACAGTATTGCCAGCACGGCGATATGCCCATTGCAGCCGCCTTGTACAATAATGAATGTGTCGGCCTCCAGACCAAGGTCGACCAGGGCGGCGATGTCGACTGGCTGCCCATCAATACGATGGAAGGCAACCAGTGCATTATCCGTACGGCCATTTTCCTCTTGGTCCGCGCCGTGAGTGATCTCTATCCCGATGGCAAGGTCCTGGTCAAACACGCCTTGCGCAAGGCCTTGTACTGCGAATTGGAAATCGGTCATACCGTCACCGTTCACGACGTAGAGATCATCAAGAAGCGCATGCACGAAATCGTCGAACAGGATGAACCGATTTCCCAGGTCATCGCCAGCGCCGAAACGGCTATGGAAATGTGCCGCAACCGCCATATGATGCGGGAAGCGGAACTCCTGCGCCACGTCGACGTCACCCATATCATGGCCTATCAGTGCGGCCAGACCTTCGATTACTACATGGGGCCCCTCCTGCCCAGCATGGGCTATGTGACCTGCTTCAACCTGCGGTCCTATGCACCGGGCGTCATCTTGGAAACGCCGACGGTAGACAATCCGAACGAACTGCCGGAATACAAGGAAATCCCCAAGATGGCCCGGCTCTTCCTGGATGCCGAAGAATGGGGGCGCATCGTCCGCTGCGAATACGTCTACGACCTGAACCACTATATCGAGGAAGGCAACATCCAGGATATGGTCGATATGGCCGAAGCCCTGCAGGAAAAGAAATTGGGCCAGATTGCCGACTACATCGTCAGCCGCCGCCCGAAAATCAAAGTCGTCCTCATCGCCGGGCCGTCGTCAGCGGGCAAGACGACGTTCTGCAAGCGCCTGACGACGCAGCTCCGCGTCAATGGCCTGCGGCCCATCGGCATTTCCCTGGACGACTACTTCTATAACCGCGAAGATACGCCGAAGAACCCCGACGGCAGCTATGACTTCGAATCGCTGCGGGCCATCGACGTGCCCCTCTTCAACCAGCAGATCGACGACCTCAACCAGGGCAAGGAAGTCCACTTGGCCCGTTTCGATTTCGTCACGGGGCACCGCCATTTCGACGAAAAGCCTGTGGTCCTGGAAAAAGGACAGCCCATCGTCGTTGAAGGCTTGCACGCCCTCAACGATTCCCTGACCTACATGCTGCCGCGCTATGAAAAGGTCAAGATTTCTCTGGGCGTCTTGACGCAGATACGCATTAACGACCACAACCGTATTTCTACGTCGGATACGCGCATCATCCGCCGCATGGTTCGGGATCAGCAGTTCCGTGACCGCGGGCCCATGGCGACCATGGATATCTGGGCTGACGTCCGCCGCGGCGAAGAAAAGAACATCTATCCTTATCAGGAAGATGCCGATACGATTTTCAACACGGCCCTGCCTTATGAACTGGCCGTCCTCAAGCCTTATGCCGAACCGCTCCTGGAATCGATCGACAAGGACAGCGTCCATTACGCCGAAGCCCGTCGCCTCCTGCGATTCCTCAAGCCCTTCAAGAGCATCGATTCGTCCGTCGTACCGCCCAATTCGCTGCTGCGCGAATTCATTGGGCCAGACCGAAAAAAATGATTGACAAAGCCTAATGAGATAGATATAATAGTATAGTCGAGGTAGAAATATGAAACTACAAGTCGAAGAAGCACTAAAAGAAGCCGGGAAGTCTTTCCCCTTTTCTTTTGAATGTCCGGCTGCCGAGCTAGGTGAAGTGGATGACCTTCCTTGGAAGGACGCCACAGTAGTTGTGGACGGGGCCTATTGGTTCGATGGCAACCACATGGTAGTACAGGGAACCATAGAGACCACCGGCATGTACACCTGCAGCCGCTGCCTGTCACCGGTATCGGTGGATCGGAATGAAACACTGTCTGAAGTCTATGGTACGGAAGCAGAGCTTCCCGAGGACGTATTGCCCTATAATGGGGAATACATCGATTTGACGGAGACAATTAGAGAAACGTTGATCCTCAGCGAGCCCATGAGGGTTTTGTGCCGGCCAGACTGCAAAGGGCTTTGTCCGCAGTGCGGTGCAAACCTGAACGACGGACCCTGTAGTTGTCCTACCGACAAGATTGATCCAAGACTCGAAGTCCTGGCTCAATTATTGCGATCCAAAGAAAAGCGCTAGAAATAACGTACCATGTGATTTAAGGAGGTGCAGAACATGGCAGTACCGAAGAACAGATTATCCCAGACTCGTCAGAAGATGCGTCGCGCAAACTGGAAATTGACCGCACCGGGCTACGTAGAATGCCCGCAGTGCCACGAAGCAATGATGCCTCATCATGTATGCCCGACTTGCGGCTACTATAAAGGCAAACAGGTTGTCAACAACACAACAGCTGAATAAGAGCATGATATAAAAAGGAGCTGTCCCTACGGGACAGCTCCTTTTTGTGGTTCGTTTGGCGTGATTCGTTGGTCGAAGGGAAGGGCACTTGACGGCGCCAACAGGCGCCTACTGCTCTTCGCCCACTCGCGCCCGCAGAGCCTCCAGAAAGGCTTCGCACGAGCGGGAGAGAAGGCGGTATTTCTTCCAGGCGACGAGAGACGAGACTTCAAAGGGAGGGTCCAGAGGCAGGAAGATGAGGTCCGGACCTTGCTGGTGTTCCAATTTATCGAGGCAGAGAAGATTGGTGATTCCTTGCCGGACTAAGACATTGACGTTGCAGGAGAGGTCCATGGTGCCGACAATGGTTAGCTTTTCAGGCGTGACCTTGCCTTGTGACCAAGCAACCAAATCGAAAGAACGATTCGTGTGCCGTGACGAAACCATGAGTGGCATCTGTGTAATCATTTCCGGTGTCACCTTGCCTGCATCTGCCCAGGGACCATGGGCACTGGTAACGACGCCTAACTTATTTTTTCCCGGCAGGCGCAGGTATTCATACTTTTCGGCGTGGAAAGGCTCTATGAAGAGCGCAAAATCAAGAAGCCCGTGTTCCAGTTTTTCCTGAATCGTATCGGCATTGCCCGTCCAGAGTTCGATGGTCAGGCGCGGATTGTCCCGGCGCAGCTCGGCGAAGGTCTCCGTCAGGTAATGAATCAGGTGCGTAATGCCGGCGCCGATGCGGATGTTGCCGGAAAGGTCCGTATTGTCGTCGCGGATTTCTTCTTCCGTCTGGTCGACGAGGGAGAGGATTTCTTCGGCTCGCTGACGCAGGTGGACCCCTTCTTCGGTCAGGACCGTGCTGCGATTCGTGCGAGTGAAGAGCTTTTTGCCCAATTCTGCTTCGAGATCGGCCATCTGCCGCGACAGCGTCGGCTGCGTGACGTGCAGGACGTTGGCAGCTTCGGTCATATTTTCTTCTCTGGCGACAGCCAAGAAGTAATGCAGCGTACGTAATTCCATAATGATTCCCCCTTTTTCCTTATTGTAAATCTCTTTCGTCGTATCTGCAATAAAAAAAATACATATCCGATACTAATTTATAAGCATTTTACATTTCATACTTTTTTTGGTAAGATAAGAGCATGAAATGAATTGATTCTGGTATTTACAGAAAGGATGAAGAAGACTCATGTTAGGGAATTTCACATACTGCAATCCGACGAAACTCTATTTTGGCAAAGATGCACTGGAAAACCTCCACGGCGAACTGCAGAAATACGGTAAGAAAATCGTCCTGGTCTACGGCGGCGGCTCGATCAAGAAGAACGGGATTTATGATGACGTCGTCAAAATCCTGCAGGACGAAGGCAAGGACGTAGCGGAAATCGCCGGCGTCATGCCCAATCCGACAATCCATAAGCTGCGCGAAGGCATCGACATCGCAAGAAAGCACGGCGTGGACCTCATCCTCGCCGTCGGCGGCGGTTCCGTCATCGACTATGCCAAGGCCCTGGCCGTCTCCGTACATTGCGACGAAGATCCGTGGGATAAATATTTCATCCGCTTCGAAGAACCGAGCTGTGACATCGTCCCTGTCGGCGATGTCCTGACCATGGTCGGCACGGGTTCTGAAATGAACGCCGGTTCCGTCATTACCTATCCGGAAAAGAAACTGAAGATTGGCCATGTCTTTGCTGACGAAAGCGTCATGCCCCGTTTTTCCATCATGAATCCGGTCTACACCATGACCCTGCCGAAATATCAGATGATTGCTGGCATCTATGACATCTTCAATCACATCTGCGAACAGTATTTTTCCGGTGAAGACGACAATACCAGCGACTATCTGGCCGAAGGCCTCATGCGCAATGTCATCGAAGCCAGCCGCAAAGCCGTCGTCGATCCGACGGATTACGAAGCACGCTCCAATCTGATGTGGGACGCCACCTGGGCTCTGAACACGCTCATCGCCAAGGGGAAATCGACGGACTGGATGGTCCACATGCTGGGCCAGGCCGTCGGCGCCTGCACGAATGCCACGCACGGCATGACGCTCTCTGCCGTGTCCCTGCCGTATTACCGCTTCATCATGAAAGACGGTCTGCCGAAATTCGTCCGCTTCGCCAAAGCCGTATGGAATGTCGATGCCGACGGCAGGAGCGATGAAGAAATCGCCGCAGCCGGCCTGGAACGCATGAAGACCTGGATGCAGGAACTCGGCCTCGTGCTCCACATCAAAGAACTCGGTGCGACAGAAGACATGCTCGACGACCTCGTGAACGGCACGCTGATCCTTGACGGCGGCTATCGAGTCCTGACCAAAGACGAAATCAGGGATATCTTCCGACAGGCCATGTAAGGGAAGGGAACGTGTTTTACGTCTAACTGCTGCATCATAGTGAAAAAAAGTAAATATCCAAGACGTGCCTGTGGCCGTCCGCAGTCCGGAAATTGCGGAATCGTTTATCGTTCATCGTTGGCGAAACGGGTTCGCTGACGCATCGCCTCGGACTCAGATGGCGCTGCGCGCCTTTAGACTCAGGATTATATTACGACCATGCGCAGTCCGTCATAAATTCCGTGACGATGCCATTATTCTGGGCGGGATTGCCAAGCGCAATCCCCTACGAAATCGCATACAGGCGATATTAAATAATTATACGGCCGTAGGGGCGCCCATAACCGGGCGCCCGCGTGAATCCTGGGCATAGCCGGAATTTATGACATGTGGCACACGGTCGTAATGCAATCCGGAATTTCAGGATGCGCAGCATCCATCTGAGTCCGAGAAATGTCATTAAAAACAGATTAAACTTTTTGAGCTGACCCCCAATTGTTAGACCTAACATCTAACGATTGGGGGTCACATCATGTCGTGGCTCCTATTTATCTTTTCCCGCCAGAAGACTCCCACCTCTTAGGTGGGGGATGAATGGCGGTGCTTGAGTGGGTTCAATGCCCGTAAAAAGCACAAAAACGCTGTAACTCATCTTGAAAATCATCACTATTTCCCACATAATAATCATATAATAAAAAAGGAGGTGAAAAATGTGTATCTTACTCAATCAAATGTCATCAGAAATCTTTCCAAAGAAGACTATGCCATGCTGCGGGAGATGTGCCAATACAGCAATAACCTCTACAACGTGGCTCTCTACAACATCAGGCAATACTATTTCCAAGAGAAGAAGTTCTTGAAATACGAAGAAAATTACCATGTCTGCAAGGAAAACGAAAACTACGGTCTGTTGCAGGCTGGCGTGTCTCAGCAGATATTGAAGGTGGCTGACCGCAGTTTCAAGTCATTCTTCAATCTCATAAAAAAGGCAAAATCAGGAGAATATCGCTTCAAGGACATCAAAATGCCTCACTATCGGGAAAAAGGCGGCATGTTCAACCTGATTCTTTCCACGAACGCCATAAACGTAAAAGATGGATTCTTGACGATCCCCATGAGTCGGGGATTTTCTAAACGGCATGGCCGTAAGCCAATCAAAATCCCTTTCCCTGCAAGACTGAAAGAGAAAACCATCAAGGAAGTCCGTATCTGTCCCATATATAATGGCAGATACTTCAAAATCCAGTATTACTATCTTCAGGAGAAAGAACCTCAAGACGTTTCACCGGACAATGTCCTTGCTATCGACATCGGTCTTGAAAATCTGGCAACTTGCGTGACCAACACCGGGACGGCGTTCATCATGGACGGGCGTAAACTTAAATCAATCAACCAGTATTGGAACAAGCAGAAAGCCTACTATCAGGGGATTGCCGACAAACAAGGACAGAAGAAAACGCACAGGCTCTATGCCTTAGCAAGAAAACGTAATAATCGGACACAGGACTACCTCCGCAAGGTTGCCCGCTATATCATCAACTACTGTATCGAACACCGTATCGGAACCATCGTCTGTGGTTATAACGGTGACTTTAAACGTAGTATCGACCTGGGTAGGATAACCAACCAGCAGTTTACGCAAATCAGTTTCGGTAATCTGCGTGAAACACTGGAAGGACTTTGCGAGCGTTACGGTATGCGATATATCGAACAGGAAGAATCTTACACTTCTCAAGCAAGTTGCTTGGATTTAGACGATATTCCTGTCTATAATCCTGAACAGCCGTATACTGGCACGTTCAGTGGGAAGCGTATCCACCGTGGCTTGTACCAGTTCGCCGATGGCAGGATGGCCAACGCGGATGTGAATGGAGCATACAACATACTCCGTAAAAGTAAGCAGAACTTCGATTTCGAGGGACTGTGTAAGGGGCTTTTGGACAGCCCTTTGAGAATAAGGATATCCTGACAGCTAACTCCTTTGGAATAGGCTGTCAGGCGTTAGTCCGTGTATCAAACTTCTCAAGAATCTCCCGCTTCTATAAGCGGGAGAGGTTCAAATTCTGTATTCCTTAAACAATTTTTCTCGGAATTCTGCACCTTCCGTAGCTTTCGTCGCATCATCGTAACGTTTTTCTTTCAACAATAAACTCATCAATTAAAGGTTTTTGCCATCATACAGGCACCCTTTTTGTACGTCGTTTGTCGTGATGTTTAAAACTTTTAATAATTTGCCGTACGGGAGACATCGCTTTTCTTATATTTGTGAGAATTTTCGACGAACGATGAACGAACTACGATGAACGTTCGCCAGCCACGGACTGCGAACGGCCAACTGCGGACTGCGGCGCCGCAGGCGCCTACTCCCCATGAAATACATAAATAGAATATCCAGCTCTATTCTATAAGCATTTCACATTTCATTTATCGATTGTTACAATGAAACTGTAAAGAATTAAGGCTTTTGGTTTTCGGAATGAAGGAGCATGACGATGAAGAAGATGCTGATTGTTTATTATAGTTGGAGCAATGGGAATACCGCGAAGATTGCAGCTCAGCTGCAGCGGGTTGCCGGCACTGACATGGAACGAATTGAAACGCTTCATCCCTATGAAGGCAGATATGACGATGTCGTGGCTCAGGGCCAGCGGGAAGTGAACAGCGGCTTCATGCCGGAAATCAAGGCCCTGCCGTATGATCCGGCGGATTATGACGTCATTGCCGTAGGTACGCCTACTTGGTGGTATACGATGGCGCCGGCGGTCAAGTCTTTTTTGGCGGATCATGATTTCAGCGGCAAGCAGGTCATCCTTTTCCAGACCCACGGCGGCTGGCCCGGCCATACGCTGAAAGATATGGAAAAGGCCTGCCGGGGCGCGTCTTTCGGTCCGTCGCTGGCGGTACAGTTCGATTCGACCGGCGGCAGTAAGTTGGTGACAGCTGCACAGGACATCGATGATTGGATTGAGGAAGTGAAGCAGTGTTTATAGGAGAAAGCAGGTACTATGAAAAACTAGGCTTTTAATATTTGCTGTACGTATTCCTAAAACTAAATTATAGGCATTTCACATTTCACAGAAACCTTGGTAAGATAAGAGTGTAAAGAAAACAAGGTCTCAGGAGGTAGATGCCATGGATGAAAAAGTACGGCAGAACCTGGTAGATGCGGGCTGCTCGGAAGGCTTCATTGACGACTATGCAGCAGCGGGCAGCGGCAGTGAACAGCTTTGCCGCCTGCGGCAGCATCGGAAAGAACTGCTCCGCCGCATACATGACGGCCAGCGCCAGCTCGATTGTCTTGATTATTTGATTTATCAGGTGAAAAGAGGAAAGTCATGAATTTAGAAGAAATCAAAAAGAACGGTCCCTTTGCCATCGGCGGGGAAAATGTCGATTACGCCCAGTATTTCGACGGTACGAGCTATCTCAATATGATCTCACTGAAGCAGGTCGTCGTCGGCAATGTGACTTTTGAAGCGGGCTGCCGCAATCACTGGCACATCCATCATGCTACAAAAGGCGGCGGCCAGATGCTCCTGGTCACGGCCGGCCGCGGCTGGTATCAGGAATGGGGCGAACCGGCCCAGGCGCTCCATGCCGGCGACGTCGTCCACATCCCGGCCAACGTCAAGCATTGGCACGGTGCCGCCAAGGACAGTGCCTTCCAGCATCTGGCCATCGAAGTCGACGGGACCGATACGAGTACGGAATGGTGTGAAGCCGTCAAGGAGGCTGATTATGAAGCTCTTCCGTAAGCCGTTGTTAGCAGCCGGGCTCATCGCCCTGGCCGGGATAGGATTTTTGGGAACAGGAGATGCATTTGCCATGAATACAACTGATAATCAGCCGAAAAAAGCCGTTAAAATTGTCCAGACCGCAGGGCGGCAGCAGCTGGGAAACTTTGCCCCCGATTTTGCCCGTTATAATGACGACATCCTCTTTGGTGAAGTGTGGAGCAAGAACGATGTCCTGCCCCTCAAAGAACGGAGCATCGTCACCGTGTCGGCCCTCATCGCCCAGGGCATTACTGACAGTTCTTTGAAATATCATATGGAAACAGCCAGGAAAAATGGCGTCACTAAGGACGAAATGGCCGAAATCATTACGCAGCTCGCCTTTTACAGCGGCTGGCCCAAAGCCTGGGCTGCCTTTGGCTATGCCAAAGAAGTATATAGTGAAAATATTAAATAAAGTGTAATTTTTGAGAAAGGATCTGAGTTAAATGATGAAGAAAATTTTAACGCTTGCCTTGAGCAGCCTCATGGTCCTGGGCCTAGCTGCCTGTGGAAATACAAACAGTGCAGATACGTCTTCAAACACATCGAAAAAGACGGATACGGCGGCCCAGGCTCCGGCCAAGGGCAATGGCAAGACGTTGGTCGTCTATTATTCGGCTGGCGGCCATACGAAGAACGTCGCCAATTATATCGCTAAAGCGACCAACGGCGACGTCATGGAACTGAAACCGGTCCAGGACTATACGGAAGCGGACCTGGACTATAATAATCGGGACAGCCGCGTCTATCGCGAACACGATGATGCCAGCCTGCGCGACATTCCCTTGGTCAAGGATAAGGCCGACAACTGGGAAGGCTATGATACGGTCTTTATCGGGTATCCTATTTGGTGGGGCATCGCTGCCTGGCCGGTAGATACTTTTGTCAAGCACAATGACTTCAGTGGCAAGACGGTCATCCCCTTTGCCACGTCGGCCAGTTCGGGCCTCGGCGACAGCGGCAGACAGCTGCAACAGATGGCTGGCACGGGCAGCTGGCTGGAAGGCAAGCGTTTCCCGTCCAATGTGTCGGAAAGTACGGTTCAGCAGTGGGTTCAGAGCCTGAATCGCTGATAGAAAAAGAAGGAGGTTGTCTGAATAAGGCAGCCTTCTTTTTTATTTAAATAATCATAGCAAAAAAGCATTGATTAACAAAGTTCATAGGTATTTGTTATTCAATAGATAGCAAAGTATACTGTAATCAAGCAATAGAGAGTTTCAAAAGTGTTGAAAAAGGAGAATGTAACATGAAAAAACATCAGAAAGCCTTATTAATAGCGGCTGCTTTATGGGTGAGTACCTTTCCCTTTTCTGGATTCGGCACGGGTGCCGCATATGCGGCGACACCGGCAGCGGTTTTGCAGGCGAGATCGCAGATGAAACAGTCTTCCATCAGCGAATTAACGAATGATACACGGGTATTCAAGGTTGACCCCAAGATTGAAGCGAAGAATGTCCGCTTTCAGAACCGTTATGGTTTCGACATCGCTGGCCACCTTTATTTGCCGAAAAATTTCGATGCCCAGAAGCAATATAAGGCCGTCGTCGTTTCGGGGCCTTTCGGCGCTGTCAAAGAACAATCTTCCGGCTTATATGCTCAGGAAATGGCAAAACACGGATATGTTGCTGTCGCCTTTGATCCGTCCATGACTGGAGAAAGCGGGGGCACGCGCCGTAATATGGCTTCGCCTGATATCTTTGTAGAAGATTATAGTGCTGCTGTCGATTTCATCAGTAATTTGAAATTCGTCAATCCCGATAAAGTAGGGGCTATTGGCATCTGTGGTCTGTCCGGTATGGCCCTGACGGCTGCTGCCAATGACACGCGCATCAAAGCCGTCGCAACTTCAGCGATGTATGATATGTCCGACAGTATCCGCAATCACTATCAAGGAGATTACTATACGCCGGAACAGCGGGAAAAAGTGAAGGAACATTTGGCTGTTATGCGGGACAAAGAAGCCAAAGAAGGGCAGGCTATCCCGGGCTCGCATGAACTGGATGCGCAGGGACATATCATTTCTCATGATACGATGTTTCCAGACAAACTGCCAGCCGATGCAAATAGTGTAGTGAAAGGATTTTATGATTATTACGTAGGGCGGGCATATCATCCGCGGTCCATCAACTCCAATACACTGGCCTGGGATTCGACAACGCCGTATGGATTCTTCAACTTCTCTCTCATGGAACACATTGATGAAATCAGCCCGCGTCCGGTCCTGCTCATTACCGGTGAGAAAGCTCACTCGAAATACTTTGCCGATGCGGCGTATGCTAAATTAAAGGCTCCGAAACGGGAAATCGTTGTTCCCGGGGCTACGCATACCGATTTATATGATCAGATGGATAAGATTCCTTTTGCCGATTTGGTCCAATTTTTTGACGATGCCTTGAAATAAAAGTAAGCACCTTAGAAAGGATCCTTCATATGTTATCTTTGTCGCAAGCCTTGAAACGATGGAGCCGGGAGCCGGTCATCGGTACGACAGCAGACGAAATTGAAACCATGCGCTTTTACAGCCGGCAGGCGCAGAAGATTCTCATGGAAATCAATACACAGTACCATGAACCGGAAGTACTGCGCCAACTTTTTTCACGGCTCATCGGCCGTCCTGTCGATGATACATTTGCCTTCTTTCCACCGTTTTATACGGATTTTGGCAAGAATATCCATCTTGGCAAGAATGTCTTCTTCAATAGCGGCTGCAAGTTCCAGGACCAGGGAGGTATTTTCATCGGCGATAATGTCCTCATTGGACATAATGTTGTCCTAGCTACGCTCAATCATCATCCAGCCCCGGATAAACGGAGTGAGCTCATGCCGGGCCGGATCGTCCTGCATGAAGGCGTCTGGATTGGGGCTAATGCGACCATAACAGCTGGGGTCACTGTCGGTCGTTATGCCATCGTCGCAGCCGGTGCCGTCGTGAACCGGGACGTCCCACCGTATACTGTCGTCGGCGGCGTACCGGCTCGCTTTATCAAAAACATTGAACAGTGAGGTTTTATAGCTGGCGTATTTTTTCTGCCTCTTCCTTCAAGAGATGGATGAATTGCTGGGTCCCTTTGGAGAATAATTGGAATCGTTTCCATACGATGAACAGGGTATCCTCCAACACCGGGTCCAAGAGGCGGAAGCAGAGCGCCGGGTCATAGGGTGGCACGTTGATGATTTTTTCCAACATGATGCAGGACCCCAGCCCTTCGCGGACCATGAGGGATGCATTATAGGCCAGATTGTAGGTTGCCTGGATGTTCAATTCGGCAAAGGGCTTTTTTATCCATGTCTGCAATTTATTGCCATGGCTGTTGGCTTGCAATACCTGCTGGGACAGGATGAGATTTTCCGACCATAAATCTTGTGGCCGGATTGCCTCCCTGGCTGCCAGCGGGTGGCTGCGCTGCAAAAGAAGGCCCCAGTGATCGGTGTATGGGCAGGGCAGGACCTCATATTTTTCCGTATCGACATGACCGTAGACGACGGCGATGTCGATGAGTCCTTTGTCGAGGGCTTCCATGATGGCCTGTCCATCGCCACTGGTAACGTGGAAATGGAGGTTCTTGTAGTGGCTTTGCAGTTTATGGGCAGTCTGCATGATGAAGCGGACACTGTCGGATTCAGCCGAACCGATGCGGATGTTTCCGTTTAGTTCCGTATCGTCACTGCGCAGTTCCTGTTCCGTATGGCTGGCTAAAGACAGGATTTCTTCAGCCCGCTTTTTCAGGAATAGGCCTTCCTCGGTGAGCGTAATGCGACGGGGGCCGCGGATCATCAGTTCTTTTCCCAGCATCTCTTCCATGTCACGCAACTGCCGCGACAGTGTCGGCTGGGACAAGTGCAGGGCTTCGGCTGCGTGGGTAATGCTTTCTTCTCGGGCGACGGTGAGAAAATAATTGAGTACCCGTAAATCTAACATCATTATCAATCCTTTCCTGGTAGATGAATCTCTTCTTTCAGGCCTTTCAAAAAGGCTTCGCACGTCGGCGACAGGAGCTGGTGTTTTTTCCAGGCTGCGAGACATGAGACGGTGACGGCTATATTCGCCGCACCGGTCATATTCTGTTCCCTGGCGACGGCCAGGAAGTATTGCAGGGTCCGTATTTCCATGATGTCACTCCTATAGGCTGATTTTTCTTTAGTATACGCCTTTTGGAAGGGCCTTACAATAAAGGTGTCATATCATAAATGACATGGAACTGTAACCGTTCTTGAGTTGTTGTTTGTCCTTCTCCGGAGTATAATAAATCGTACTTTCTGATTTGTTTCTTCGGGGGAGGATTTTTTTATGGATTACATTGTCAATACGTTTACTTATGAGCTGGAACACGGCGGGCCGCACGTGCATTTCCTGGCCTTTATTTTATTTATCATCATCGGCATCGCCATCCTGCACGGCGTCTTCCGGGGCGTCATCGAGGTATTGAGCCGCGTGACGAAAGTCCCGCGGGACAGCTGGCGCAATGTCTTCCGCTTCATGCCGACCCTGCTGGGCATCCTCCTGGGAATCCGTCTGACCAAGGATATCCTCAATCTGCCCGATTTCGTCCAGCATATCTTGTCCTATCATTATCACAGTGTCGTCATCATTACGGTGACTTTCTTCTGCGCCCACACGGTCTCGTCTTTCTTGAAAGATAAATTATCCAAGAGCGGCGATAAGGCGGCGACGACGTCTATCTTGACGACGGTCGTCGATTTGTGCGTCTATCTGATGGGTGTCCTCTTCATCCTCAGTTCCTACGGTATCTCCATTTCGCCGCTCCTGACGGCCCTCGGCGCCGGCGGCCTGGCATCGGCCCTGGCCTTGCAGGATACGCTGGCCAACCTCTTTTCTGGCATTACGACCCTCGTATCGAAACAGGTACACATGGGCGATTACATCCGGCTGGCCAGTGGGGAAGCGGGCCGTGTCGTCGACATGAACTGGCGCAATACGACCATCCGCACGGCGACGGGGAACATGGTCATCGTCCCCAACAAGAGCATCGCCACGGCGACGCTGACCAACTATGAACAGCCTTTGGCAGAATGTACCATTTCCATTCCCTTGACCATTACTTATGACAACGACTTGCAGCACGTCGAAGACGTCACCCTCGGCGTGGCCCGCCATATCCTGGATCACAGCGAATACGGCGTCACCGGCTTCGAGCCCCTCGTCCGCTATGACCAGATGGGGGAATACGGCATTTCCTTCAAAGTCGTCCTGCGTATCCGCAACATCGTCGACGAAGCCGTCCTCAAACATCAGTTCATCAAACGGATTTATACGACCTATAAGAAAGAAAATATCCAGCTCCTCATCCGCCATGACTGAGCAGGGGGACTCTGGTATGACGGTTTCTGCCATCATACGAGGTCTCTTTCTCTTTAATGTTTGAGGTTTGATGTATGATGTTTGAAGCGATGGCTTTTAAATTTTGTTCCATCCACATCAAACTTTCAACTTCAAACTTCAAACTCAAAAAGGCGCTGTCTTCATGCGACAGCGCCTTTTTATGTGTTATACTGAGAAGGAGAATACTACAAAAGAACGAGGTAATCAGATTATGGAACGTAAACAAAACAAGGGCCGCCGCGGCATGGATATGCTGCACGGTTCTATTGCTGATAAGCTGTTCTTCTTTGCCATGCCTATCGGGCTTATGGGTTTGTTTGAACAGCTTTTTAATAGTGCCGATGTCTTTATCTTGGGCCGCTTCGTCGGCAAGAGCGCCATGGCCGCTGTCGGCAATAATATGCCTGTCATCGGCATCCTGGTGACCCTGCTCATGGGGATTTCCCTGGGGGCCAATGTCACTATCGCCCAGTATCTCGGCGCCCGCCGCGATGATAAAGTGGAACGGACGGTCCAGACGGCGATTTTGATGTCCTTCGGCTTGGGCGTTTTGCTGGCCATCATTGGCGAACTCATCGTCTATCCGGCCTTCTGGGTCCTGGAAGTGCCGCCAGACGTCTATGACATGGCCGAACAGTATCTGCGCATTTTCCTGCTGGGCCTGCCGTTTTTGTCGCTGTATAACTTTGAAGCGGCCATCTTCCGCAGCTGCGGCGACGGCAAGACGCCGTTATACAGCCTGATTGCCGCCAATCTGGTCAATATCGTCTTCGACCTGTTGTCGGTACTGGTCTTCGATTTTGGCCTGGCCGGTGTCGTCTGGGCGACGGTCCTTGCCTTTGCCGTCAACTCGCTCATCCTCCTGGCCCTGCTGTGCCGGACGACGGACCGCATCCGCCTGGAACGCCACCACATGCGCTTTTCCCAGGAAGAATTGCACCATATCATCCATATTGGCCTGCCCGCCGGTATCCAGGGCATGGTCTTTGCCCTGTCCAACGTCCTCATCCAGTCGGCCCTCAACAGCCTGGGGACAGAAGCCATGGCGGCGTCGGCTGCGGCTTTCATCATCGAAGGCAATATCTACTGCTTCGTCAACGGTTTCAGCCAGGCCACGACGACTTTCGTCGGCCAGAACTATGGCGCCCGCAACTTGCGCCGCTGTTTCCGCATTACGAAAGTCGCCTTCGGCGTTGAAGCGGCCTTTCTCCTAGCCGTCACCGTGCCGGTTCTCTTTTTTTCGCCAGAACTCATCCGCCTGTTCAACGGCGACCCGAACGTCGTCGCCTTGGGGACGAAACGCCTCTTTTACGTCGCCGGGACCTTATATCTCAACGGCATCATCGACATCATTTCCGGCTCCCTGCGCGGCTATGGCTATTCCCTGCCGCCGGCTGTTGTCGTCCTGGCCGGCATCTGCGGCGTCCGCATCACCTGGCTGTACACCGTATTTGCGGCTCACCGCGACTTCCTGGTCCTCATGGCGGCCTACCCGGCCAGCTGGCTGGTCACGGCCATCGTCCTGACCTTCGTCTACCAGTCCTGCCGCAAACACATCGTACGGGGCCTGCTGAGTGAGCGGTAGCCGCTAGCCTCTACCCCCTAGCCCCTAGCTACGAGCCACTAACTGCTAACTCCTCAAGTGATGAGATGCAATCAGCCTACACTTGATTAGTAACATCCACTATGCTATAATTAACGTAACGAATAATTATTATTGATTACCGGTTTGAAAGGGGGCATAGGATATGCGTTTTGGTGAAGGTTTTGTCGAAGAAATAAAGGAAAATGGCTTGGCGAAAGTACGGGTCAGCCGCGATTCGCTCTATGTAGCCTGCAGCGTCTGCGCCGCAGCGGATCACGTCAAACTCCTGGCTTATAATTCCATCGGTGCTGCCGAAGGCGACCACGTCCGCTATGAAGTCGATGACTCGCACCTCATTTCCGGTGCCTTTGTCTGCTTCATCCTGCCCGTAGTCATGCTCCTCGTCGTAGCGCTCTTAGGCTATCTCCTCGTCGGCCACAGCGCCGGAGCTATCGTCGGCGGCATTGCCGGACTCATCGTCTCGGCCCTGGCTGTGCGGAAGTATGACCGCTCCCTGAGCCGTATAATTGATACCAAAGCCAACATCCTCAGCGTCATCGTCGATGAGGAAGAAGAGAAGGAAGAGAACAGAACTTAAACTTTGGAATGAAATCCTAATTCACGATATTATTGGTTAAACATTGGAAAACATTCTGGACTTTTTGCATTGTGAAGTCATAACTGCATAGTGAAGAGATGTAGACGAAAGATGTCGATAGTGTAATAACTATCGGCGTTTTTTTGTTTATAAACGGCAAATCATAAGCTAATTATCGAACTTTTAAATGTAATTACTTGCTGTTTATGACCCGCTATAACTTTTGTCTCAATAGCATGAATGGCTTAACCAACGCGACGAGAAGCGACGGGAACAGACGCGCGAACGGGTACAGCGCTACCGTGAGAAGCATCGCCATCGGAGAAACAACCGCTAGTATCCATCTGAGACAGTGAATTGGAGACGCAGGCCGCAGACTGAGCCTTTCTTTTGTCCGGCAATTCCCCTATACTATAGATATAATATAAGGGAATTTTTTTACATTTGGAAAGGGGGAGCGGCTATGCAAGGCCTGCCGATTGGTATTGACGATTTTGCCAAAGTCCGTGAGGGAAATTATTATTTTGTCGACAAGACCCTGGCTATACGGGATTTCCTCGATAATCATGGGGAAGTGCTGCTGCTGACGCGGCCGCGCCGTTTTGGCAAGACGCTGTTCTTGTCCATGTTCTATTATTTTTTTGCCGCTGACCTGGAACAGGATTACCGGAAGCTCTTTCGCGGCCTGGCTATTGAAAGGGCTGGCGAACGGTATATGGCGGAGCAGGGGAAGCGGCCTGTCCTTTTCCTGTCCCTGAAGGATGTCAGGCACCGGACTTGGTCGGATATGGTGGAAAAATTCCGATTTCTCCTCAGTGATTTATATGACCAATACGCTTATCTCATGGAAGTCCCTGGCTTTTCACGAGCTGAACGGCGGTATTTTCAGCGCATCCATGACGGGCTGGCATCACCTGTCGAGATGGAAGAGGCCTTGCGCCGCTTGATGGACATGATGAAGCGTTATCATCAGCAGCCGGTAGTCCTCTTGTTGGATGAGTACGACATCCCGGTCCAGCAGGCCTGGGAGCACGGTTTTTATGATGAATGCATGGCTTTCATGCGGAATTTCCTCAACCCTGCCCTGAAGACGAATCCGTCTTTGGATTTTGCTGTGGTGACAGGCGTCCTGCGGATTGCCAAGGAAAGTATTTTCAGCGGCTTGAATAATCTGGAAGTCAGCAGTGTCATCAACGGGACCTATGCCGATTGGATCGGTTTCACGCCCGAAGAAGTACGGGTCCTGGCCCGTGCGCAGCAGCAGGACAAGGCCCTGCCTGTCCTGCGTGACTGGTATGATGGCTATTGTTTTGGCAGCCAGGAAATCTATAATCCCTGGTCGGTCTTGTGCTTTTTCAAGGCACAAGGCCAGCCGCAGCCTTATTGGGGTCATACGTCAGGCAATGTCCTGCTGGGGGAATTGTTGAAACAGACTGATTCGGTCCAGGAAGACAACTTACTGCGCCTTATCCAGGGAGAGTGCGTAACAGCCGTCCTTACGGAAAATACGATTTATCCGGAAGTTACGGATAATCCCGATGCGTTATATACGATTCTCGTGCTGGCAGGGTATTTGAAAATCGTGTCCCGCCGGTTGGTCATCGACACCTGGGTGTACGTCCTGGCCATTCCCAATCGGGAAGTCCGCAGCATTTACCGCAATGAAATCCTGAGCCGCCTGAGTCCGGGTAGGACGACATCATATCTAATGACAACCATGGAAAGCCTCATGGCGGGGAATGGTACTGCCTTTACCAAAGGTTTACAGGATATCCTGATGAAAGTGGCCAGTGTGTATGATACGGCCAACCGGGAAAGTTTTTATCATGGCTTGTTATTAGGGATGACGACGCTCCTGGTTCCGGAATATGAAGTCAAATCGAACCGGGAAAGCGGCTTAGGGCGATATGACTTGGCAATTTATCCAACTCATGAAGGACAATGCGGCGTCATTTTGGAATTTAAAGCGGCAGGTTCTTCGGACGAACTGCTGAAAAAAGCGCAGGAAGCCCGCCGTCAGATTGATGAAAAAGGCTATGAAACCGATTTCAAGGCCCGGGGCGTTACGAAAGTCTTGAAATACGGTATCGCTTTTTACGGGAAACGAGTCGTCTTAGTGTAAATTTTGAGTCAAAGAGGCTGGAGACAAAGGGGAAAATCTTTGTGCAACAGCCTCTTTCATGGTATAATGAACATTAGTCTATTTATTTCTATTATGTAAGGTATAAAGGGAGGCAGAGAAGATGCGGGCAATGGGAATCGACCCGGGGACGGCTATCTGCGGCTTTGGCGTCATCGATGCCGACGGCAGCCGCTTGAAGCCCGTGACCTATGGGACTATCCAGACGACACCGGACCATACCGATGCAGAACGGCTGGTCATGCTCTTCGACGGCCTCAATGAACTCTATCGTAAATATAAGCCCGACGTCATCGGCGTCGAGCAGCTCTTTTTCAACCGCAACGTCACGACGGCCATCACCGTCGGCCAGGCGCGGGGCATCATCCTCTTGACGGCCCAGCAGGCGGGCATCCCTATCCTGGAATTTTCGCCGCTCCAGGTCAAGCAGGGCGTCACCGGTTATGGCCGGGCGACGAAGGACCAGGTCATCGACATGACCATGCGTCTCCTCGGCATCCGCCAGAAAATCAAGCCCGACGATGCGGCCGACGGCCTGGCCATGGCCATTTACGCGATTTATTCCAGTCATTCTATGAGTCTGAAAAGGAAGGTGCAGTTATGATCGGATATCTGAAAGGCGTGATCAGCCACCTCTTCGTCAATTCCTGCTTCATCGACGTCCACGGTGTCGGCTACCGGGCTTATGCACCGGCTTCGACACTGGACACGCTCTGTGTCGGTCAGGAAGCCATGCTCTATACGTACATGAGCGTCCGCGAAGACGCCATCGTCTTATACGGCTTTGCTACGCAGGATGAATACGATTTGTTCATGCTCCTCATCGGCGTCAACGGCGTCGGCCCGAAAGTGGCCCTGGGCATCCTCAGTGCCGGCACGGCCGACAGTTTCCGCCTGGCCGTCCATCAGAAGGACATCAAAGGTTTGACCAAGATGCCCGGTATCGGCAAGAAGACGGCCGAACGCATCGTTCTGGAATTACAGGATAAAATCGGCCCCGTCGCCGGCGGAGAAGCGGCAGCTGTTGAGGGCGGTTCGTCTTCGGCAGGCTTGTCGGGTATCCTGGCGGAAACCCTGGCGGCCCTGACCAGTCTCGGCTACAGCGAACAGGAAGTCCTGCCCGTCGCCGAATCGCACCTGGCCGGCTGCACGACAGTGGAACAGCTGCTGAAAGAGACGCTGAAGGCCTTGGGGAGCGGGAGGTAAGCCATGGAAGAAAATCGCATCATCGAGACGACAGACCTGCCGGGCGATTCCTGGCAGTACAGCCTGCGTCCTCATTATTTACGGGAATATATTGGCCAGGATAAGGTCAAAGATAATCTGGAAGTCTTCATCAAGGCGGCGAAACTGCGCAAAGAAGCACTGGACCACGTCCTCTTGTACGGGCCGCCGGGCCTGGGCAAGACGACTATGGCCGGCATCATCGCCAACGAACTGGGGGTCAACCTGCGCATCACGTCGGGCCCGGCCATCGAGCGGCCTGGCGACCTGGCTGCCCTCCTGACCAATCTCCAGGAACGGGACCTGTTGTTCATCGACGAAATCCACCGCCTGTCGCACAGTGTCGAAGAAGTCCTCTATGCGGCCATGGAGGACTATGCTTTGGATATCGTCATCGGCAAGGGCCCCAGCGCCCGGTCGGTGCGCATCGATCTGCCGCCGTTCACCCTGGTCGGAGCGACGACCCAGGTCGGCCGCCTGGCACCGCCTCTGCGCGACCGCTTCGGCGTCATCTGTCGTCTGGAATTCTATAAGCCTGAGGACCTGGTCCTCATCATCAAGCGGACGGCCGATATCCTCGACATGGCCATCGACGACGACGGCGCCCTGGAAATCGCCCGCCGCTCGCGGGGGACGCCGCGTATTGCCAACCGCCTCTTGAAGCGCGTCCGCGACTTCGCCCAGGTTGCCGAAGCCGGGTCGATTACGGCGTCCCTGGCCAACGATGCCCTGAACCGGCTGGAAGTCGATTCGTGCGGCCTCGACCGGACGGACCGCCGGGTCCTGCAGGTCATCATCGATAAATTCGGCGGCGGCCCCGTCGGCCTCGATACGATTGCCGCCGCTATCAGCGAATCTGTCGATGCCGTCGAAGACGTATATGAACCCTTTTTGATGCAGCAGGGCTTCCTGAACCGCACGCCCCGGGGCCGCGTCGTCACCGATGCCGCCTACCGTCATCTGGGTCTGCCCGTGCCATCAGAAGGATAGGAGGGGATATGATGGCGAAATTACTCATCCTCATGGGCGCCTTCTTCATTGTCGCCGGTTTGCTCTGGATGGTCGGCGATTCGCTGGGACTGGGGAACTTCCTAGGCCATCTGCCCGGTGATATTTCCTTTACCAGAGGGAATACATCTTTTCATTTCCCCATCGTGACCTGCATCCTCATCAGTGCAGTCCTTACAATTGTCCTCAATCTCTTCTTTCGCCTGTGAGGAGGATTTTTATGAATAAAAAAAGCTGGCTCCGCATCGTGACCATTACGTCTCTGTGCGCCTTGCTGACGACGAGTGCGCTGGCTTCGTCACCGAAAGCGAAAAAAACAGTACATCGACATCCACCCGTACGATATGCCCAGAAGGCAACGGCTCATACGGCTAAGCCGGCAGCATCTACCCATAAAAAGCCCGTGTATACGCCGAAACAAGCCGCATATACGCATAAGCAGGCCGTCCAGGACAGCGCGACTCTGCGCATCGGCATCCGCGAAGGACGGGGCCGGGTGGCCGTCACCGGGCCGCAGGGGCTGGGCGTCTACCGCGGCGACATGCTCTGGAAGAAAGCCGCTGCTAACGTACCTGTCACCATTGCCCTGTCCGGGACGAACCTGACTGTCAATGGCGATATCAGCACCGTGCCCGTCCAGGTCCGGTCCCTGGTCCAGGGCGGGTCCGTTGAGATTACCGACGGCTATGCCTACCGCGGCGCCCTGGAAATGATGAAATCTCCTGGCCGCTGGGGCCTGACCGTCGTCAACGTCGTACCGGTAGAACAGTATCTCTACGGCGTCGTCGGCAAGGAAATGTCGCCGTCTTGGAGCGAAGAGGCCCTCAAGGCCCAGGCCGTCGCGGCCCGGACTTATGCCATTGCCCATAAGAACCGCTTCAGCCAGCGCGGTTTCGACTTGACGGATGATACATCGAGCCAGGTCTATGCCGGCATCAACGGCGAATCGCCGTCGATCATCAAGGCTGTCAACGATACGAAAGGGGAAATCCTGACCTATCAGGGCAAGCCCATCGACGCCTTCTTCTGTTCCACTGCCGGCGGCTGGACCGAAGACAGTGAAAATGTCTGGGGTTCCTACGTGCCTTATCTGCGCGGTGTCCGCGATGCCAGCGATGCCATGCCGGGGTATCGCTGGTCGGTGACGACGACGCCGGAACAGATGGCGGCTAAACTGAGCGCCGCCGGCAAGGACGTCGGGCGCATCAAGTCCATCGAACTGTCGCCGCTCATGAAGCGGCCCATGTCCATGACGGACCGCGGCGTGTCCGGCCGTGTCCAGGAAATGATCGTCAAGGGCACGAATGGTAATGTCACTGTCAAGGGCTCGGCCTTCCAGTCCATCTTTGGCCTGCGCAGCACGCTCTTTGATTTCTACAGCGGCCGCGGCACGGCACCGGATCCCGATGCCGGCGCCGCTGTGCGCAAAAGCGATTTCATCATCAAAGCCGGCCAGCCCGTGACTATCTACGGCTTCGGCTGGGGCCACGGTTTGGGCATGAGCCAGTACGGGGCCTATCAGATGGCTAAGGAACATGCCAACGAAAAGAATTATTACCGCCATATCCTGACCCATTATTATACGGGGACGAAGATTGAAAAATTATATTAAGCCAAAAAGAGGAAGATTATTTTGAAACTAACAGATTTTTACTACGATTTACCGAAAGAACTCATTGCCCAGCATCCGGCAGAACCGCGGGACCACGCCCGCCTCATGCTCTATGACCGCCAGACCGGCGCCGTCGAACACAAGTATTTCTATGACCTCGTCGACGAACTGCACGAAGGCGACGTCCTGGTCTTCAACGATTCTCGCGTCATCCCGGCCCGCCTCCATGGCAAGCGGACGCCGACGGGCGGGAAGGTCGAAGTCCTGCTGTTGACGCCCGTCGGCGACGACCGCTGGGAAGTCCTGGTCAAGCCGGGCAAGAAAGCCCTGCCCGGGACGGTCATCGAATTTCCGGAAGGCCTGACAGGCACTGTCGAAGACCGGACCGATTTCGGCGGCCGCATCATCAAGTTCGCCTATGAAGGCGATTTCGACGCCATCATCGACAAAATCGGTGAAATGCCGCTTCCGCCGTATATCCACGAAAAGATGGAAGACCCTGATGAATACCAGACGGTCTATGCCAACGAACGCGGCTCCGCTGCGGCGCCGACGGCAGGCCTGCATTTTACGGAAGAACTGCTCCAGAAGATTCGCGATAAAGGCGTGGAAGAAGTCTTCATCACCCTCCACGTCGGCTTGGGGACCTTCCGGCCGGTAGAAGAAGAAAATATCGAAGACCATCAGATGCACAGTGAATTCTACAGCATCACGCCGGAAGCCGCTGCCACCATCAACAAGGCCAAAGCCGAAGGCCGCCGGGTCATCGCCGTCGGCACGACCAGCATCCGCACCTTGGAAAGCGCCGGCACGACGGGGACTTTGCAGGCCGGATCGGGCTGGACGAATATCTTCATCTATCCGGGCTTCACCTTCCACATCGTCGACGCGCTGGTCACGAATTTCCATCTTCCCGAATCGACGCTGCTCATGCTCATCAGCGCCTTGTCGACGCGGGAAAAAATCTTGAAAGCTTATGAAATCGCCGTCCAGGAAAAATACCGTTTCTTCAGTTTCGGCGATGCCATGTTCATTCACTAAGGGAGGAAAATCTATGGTCATTACCTACGAACAGCAGGCCGAATGTGACGGCGCCCGCGCCGGGATTCTGCGCACGCCGCACGGCACCTTCAAGACGCCCATGTTCATGCCTGTCGGCACGCAGGCGACGGTCAAGACGCTGACGCCGGAAGAACTTTACGATATGGGCGCTCAGGTCATTCTCAGCAATACATATCACCTGTTCCTGCGGCCTGGCCACGACTTGGTCCAGGAAGCCGGGGGACTTCATAAATTCATGAACTGGAAACAGGCTATCCTGACCGACAGCGGCGGTTTCCAGGTCTTCAGCCTGGGCCAGATGCGTAAGATCACCGAAGAAGGCGTTACCTTCCGGTCCCATCTGGATGGGTCGAAGAAATTCCTGTCGCCAGAAGTGTCCATGGATATCCAGATGGCTCTCGATTCGGACATCGCCATGGCCTTCGACGAATGTATCCCCTACCCGTCGGACTATGAATATACGCAGATGTCGACGGAACGGACGAGCCGTTGGGCCGCCCGCTGCCTGGACCATCACCACAGCGATACGCAGGGCCTGTTCGGCATTGTCCAGGGCGGCATGTACAAGGACCTGCGCAAGCAGAGCTGCCAGGACCTGGTCGACATGGATTTCGACGGCTATGGCATTGGCGGCTTGAGTGTTGGCGAATCTAAGGATATAATGTATGATATATTAGAGCATACGACACCGTACCTGCCGAAGGATAAAGCCCGCTACCTCATGGGCGTCGGCACGCCGGACTGCCTGCTCGAAGGCGTCGCCCGCGGCGTCGATATGTTCGACTGCGTCTTCCCGACGCGCGTTGCCCGCAACGGCATGGCCATGACCCATACGGGCCGCCTGACCGTGCGCAACGCCAAGTATGCCCACGATTTCCATCCCATCGAAGAAGGCTGCCAGTGCTATACGTGCCGCAATTATTCGCGGGCTTATATCCGCCATCTCTTCAAGGCCGAAGAACTCCTGGCATACCGCCTGGTCAGCATCCACAACCTGTACTTCCTGCTGCAGTTCATGCGGGATATGCGCCAGTCCATCTTTGACGGCACGTTCCGCGAATTCCGCAAGGATTTCTGGAAACGTTATCAAGACGCGTAAGCGCTTGCATATAGACTATTTTTTATTTCACGGAGGTGTAAAGACATGGATATTATGGAACAGCTCAATGCCTTTTGGCCCATTATCCTCATGGTCGTCATTTTCTACTTTCTCTTATGGCGTCCGCAGAAGAAACAACAGAAGAAACGCCAGGAAATGCTGGAAAGCTTGAAGCCCGGCGCCAAGATCGTCACCGTCGGCGGTGTCATGGGGAACATCGTCTCCCTGCACGATGATTACCTCATCGTCCGCATTGCTGACAAAGTCGAAATCAAGATCACCCGCGCTGCCGTAGCACAGGTCCTGGGCAAGGGCGAAGGCAAGAAAGCGGCCAAGAAAGCCGAAAAAGCTGCTGAAAAGGCAGAAGAAAAGGCGCCTGAAGCAAAGGCCGACGTTCCGGCTGAAACCAAAGCCGAAGCGGCATCGGATGCCAAGGAAGCAGAAGGCAAAGATGCTCAGTAAAAAAGAATTGCGTAAAGCCATGAATGACCGGCTCCACCAGCTGACAGAAGGGGAAAAGGCAGCGGCCAGTGCCGCTGTCTGCGCCCACCTGGCGGCCCTGCCGCAGTATCAGCAGGCCCGCAGTATCATGGCTTTTCTCCATATGTCCGACGAAGTCAGCCTGGACGGCCTGATCCAGCAGGCCCTGGCTGACGGCAAGGAAGTCTATGTCCCGGTCTGCGTCGATAAGCAGCGCATTGAAGGCCGGCGCCTGTACACGCTGGAACAGGCGGTCTGCGGTGCCTATGGCATCCGGACGGCACCGCCGGACAACCCGCGCATCGAAGCCGATGAGCTCGATGTCATCTTCGTGCCCGGCCTGGCCTTCGATGCCAAGGGCCATCGCCTGGGCCATGGAGCGGCTTATTATGACCGCTTCCTGGCTGGAAAGGGCAGGGCGGCCGCCATTGCCGCGGCCTGGGATGTCCAGCTCGTCCCGGACGTGCCCGTCGAAGCCCATGATATCGTCATGACCGATATCGTCACGGATAAACAGCATCTCGTTATCCATCCATAAAAAACTATTGAAGATTACCCAGAGGGGGGAGTATTGTTGCGGACCCGTAACATGATAAAATTTTTCGGGGCAGTCATCATCATCCTGGCCGCCTTTGTTACCTTGATTTATCCGCTTGCCAACTCCATCAAACAGGGCCTGGACTTACAGGGCGGTACGCATATCGTCCTGGAAGCTGAAGATACGCCGGACGCACCGGTCACGGAAGACTCTTTGAGCCGTGCCGTCACCATCGTCGAACGCCGTATCAATGAAATGGGCCTGACCGAACCGCTTGTCCAGAAGGAAGGCGCCCGTCGTATCATCGTCGAGCTGCCCGGTGAAAAGAATCCGGAAAAAGCCATCGAGACAATCGGGAAAACGGCCGTCATGGAGTTCAAAGATGAAAGCGGGACGACCCGTATGACCGGGAACGACCTGAAAACGGCGAAAGAACAGATCGACCAGGGCCATAAGAACGTCGTCGCCATTGAATTTACCGACGAAGGGGCCAAGAAATTCGCCGATTTGACGGCTTCCAACGTAGGCCATAAGATCGGTATCTACCTTGACGGTGAATTGCTGACCAACCCGGTCGTCAATGAACCGATTACCGGCGGCAAAGCCGTCATCACGGGCAGCCAGACGTTGGAAGATGCCAAGAACCTGGCCATCCTCCTGCGTTCCGGTGCCCTGCCTGTCAAATTGAAAGTCATGGAAGTCCGCACCATCGGCCCGAGCTTGGGCCTCGACTCCAAGATCAAGAGTGAAAAGGCCTTTGCCATCGGCATCATCTTGATCATGATCTTCCTGATCATCATTTACCGCATGTCCGGTGTCGTAGCCAACATCGCCCTGTTGGTCTACGTCCTCATTTTGCTGGGCATCCTGAAGTACCTCGATGCGACACTGACCCTGCCGGGTATTGCCGGTATCATCTTGTCCATGGGCTTCGCCGTCGATGCCAACATCCTCATCTTTGAACGATTCAAGGAGGAAGTCCTCATCGGCAAGAGTCTGAGAACGTCCATGGAAGCCGGGTTCCGCCGGGCCTTCAATACCATCCTCGATGCCAACGTATCGGTCATGATCGCCGCCATCGTCCTCATCGTCATGGGCAGCGGTACGGTCAAGGGCTTTGCCGTCAACCTGGCTTTAGGGATCGTCGTCAGCATGTTCACGGCCATCGTCGTCAGCCGGTCCCTGCTCACGTGGTTCATCAATACGGGCCTCATCACCAATCCCTGGTTCTATGGCCTGAACCGCAAGCCGCCTGAACATATGCTGAAAAAGGGGGGACAGAAATGAGTTTTGATATTGTCAAACATCGCGTATGGTGGTTCACCTTATCGTCTGTCCTCGTCATTGCCAGCCTGATTTCCATCTTTATCAATGGCTTCAACTTCGGCATCGACTACACAGGCGGTACGATTTTGGATATGCAGTTCCATAAAGCCGTCACCGTTTCCGAAGTCCGCCAGGTCATCGATAACTCCGATATGGATCTGGGCAATACGGTCATCCAGCTGACGGGCGTCACTGACCAGGACTCGTCGACAGATGTCATGCTGCGCATGCGCAACCTGACTAGTGACGAAAGCAAAGCCGTTTCGGATAAGCTGAGCGATTCCCTGGGCGGCGCTGAAATCAAGCGGACCGAATCGGTCGGCGCCGTCATCGGCTCGGAAGTCACGAAAAACGCCATCACCAGCCTGGCCGTGGCCTTCATCGCCCTGGCTGCGTATATTTCCTTCCGCTTTGAATACAAAATCGCTATTTCGGCCTTAGTGTCGATCCTGCACGATTTGATCATGGTCCTGGGTTTCTTCTCGTTTTTCCACCTGGAAATCGATGCGTCTTTCCTGGCGGCCATCCTGACCGTCGTCGGCTATTCCATGAACGAAGCCGTCGTCATCTTCGACCGCGTCCGTGAAAACACGCGGACTCACCGCCGGACCGACTCCTATGAAAAACTGGCTCACGACAGCATCTCCCAGAGTATCCATCGCAGTATCTATACGCTGACGACGGTACTCTTCGCCTGCGGAGCCTTACACTTCTTCGGCGGCGATTCGACGAAGAACTTTTCCCTGGTCATGCTCATCGGCTTCATCAGCGGGGCCTATTCGTCCATCTGCGTCGATACGTCCCTGTGGGTCGTATGGAAGAACCATACCTCTCATAAACGCGGCCCGAAAGCCATAGAAACCGAACCGGCAGAAACAGAAGAATAGCATAAAAAGGAGCTGTCGCATGTACGACAGCCCTTTTTAAGTGGTTAGCAGTTAGTGGATGGTTTTAATATTGTAGGGGCCGTCCCCAAGGGCGGCCCGCCATGAACCACGAGCCACGAGCCACGAGCCACGAGCCACGAGCCACGAGCCACGAGCCACGAACCCCTAACTCTTAAAACAAGGAGGAATTACGATGTTTAAGATCAATGCACTGGGCAAAGCCTGCCCGCTCCCGGTCATCGAAGCCCACAAGGCTTTGAAGGACCATGATGCCGTAGAAATCACGGTCGATAACGAAATCGCTACGGAAAACCTCAAGAATTTATCTCAGGAAATGAACTGCTCCTATACGATGAGCCAGGAATCGGATACGCACTACACGGTCCGCCTGGTCAAAGAAGGGGCTGATGTCGGTGCAGACGAAGCGCCAGTTACGACGGGCTCCGATTATACCGTCGTCATCAATGCGCCCGTCATGGGTGTCGGCGACGACCAGCTGGGCAAGAACCTGCTCAAGACCTTCATCTATACCCTGACAGAACAGGATGTCCTGCCGAAACAGGTTATCTTCTACAACGGCGGCGTCCCCTTGGTAACGGAAGGTTCGGAATCGTTGGAAGATTTGAAGAACCTCGAAGCCAAAGGCGTCGAAATCTACGCCTGCGGTGCCTGCCTTAATTACTATGGCCTGACCGAAAAGGTCGCTGTCGGATCCATTACCAACATGTTCCGTATCGTCGAAATGATGCGCACGGCCAACCGCATCGTCAAACCGTAAACCATGGAAGAAACTATCATCAAAGCCGCTATCCTCGTATCCTTCATCTTTTGCGGCTATACCTTAAAACAGCTGCGCCTTTTCGGGCGCAGCACTTTTAATACCATATCGACGATTGTCTTCAACATCACCTTGCCGTCGGTCATCCTGGTCAACCTCAACGGCATCCACTTCGACACGCGCTATCTCCTCATCAGCCTCCTGGCCATCATCTTCAACCTGATCATGGTCGGCATGGGCTATGCCGCCGGCCGGACGAAGGACGAAAAGGCCTTTTACATGCTCAATATGAATGGCTACAATATCGGCAATTTCGCCTTGCCCTTCGTGTCTTATTTCTTTGACAGTGCGGCCGTCCTCATCGTCTGCATCTTCGATGCCGGTAATTCCCTCATGTGCCTCGGCGGGGCTTATGGCCTGGCCCGCTGCGTCCGCGGCGAGAAAGGGGAGAGCATCGCCATGATCCTGGCCAAGACGATTTTCTCCTCTATTCCGGTCTTATCGTATATCATCATGATCACCTTGTCCCTGGCCGGCTTTTCCCTGCCCCAGGTCGTCATCGACTGGGCCAAGATCCCGGCGTCGGCCAATACCTTCTTGTCCATGCTCATGATCGGCGTCGCCCTGGGCCTGTCCTTGAAAAAGGAATACCTGCACCTCATCTATACCGACGTGGGCCTGCGGTTGCTGACGTCGGTCGTCATTGCGGCTTTCGTCTATTTCGCCCTCGATTATCCCATGGCCATCAAGAAGGTCATCATGGTCCTGGTCTTTGCTCCCGTCGCCGGCATGGCCTGCTACTATACAGCCAAGATGAAGCTCAAGATCGAAGTCGCAGCCTGCATCAGCTCATTTTATATTCTCTTGTCCATCGTCGTCATGTCGGCCATGATCATCGCCTTGCAGTCCATATGACCGGTCGGCCAGTAACTCTTCTTCCAGGTCCGCCGGCACGGTCGACGGGCTGCGCGTGATGTAGTAGCTGTCGACCTTGGGCGGCTCAAAATCGAGGAGGGGAATGGCCCGCAGGCGCTTTTCGGCCAGGTCCTCTTCGATGAGGCTCTTGGGCAGGAAGGTGTAGCCGATGCCGTCGGCTACGTACTGGGGCAGCTTGGTGCTGTTGTCGATTTCCAGGGGGAAGCGGTGATGGCGCGGGAACAGGTCCTGGATGTAGAGGCCTACGCCCTGGAGGGCGAAATTACAGAACAAGTAGTCGATTTTCTGCAGGTCGTCCTTGCAGATGCCGCCGGCGTATTCTGTATTGCCGGCCTGGCAGACCAGGACCAGGGAATCCGTCCGGTACGGCTGGCAGATATAGCCGTCGCGGAACATGGCGCTGAAGGAAAAGATTGCGTCCAGCGTCCCGTCCTGGAGCTGGCGCATCATCGTTTCCGTATGGCCGATGGTGACGTGCAGGGACACGCCTTTCTTTTCTTTCAGGAAACTGCGGATACGGCGCTGCAGGTGACATTCATAGATGGTGTTGGTCGTGCCGATGCTGACCTTCTGGGTATACGTCGGTGACGATTGGATGTCCTGCAACGCTGCCAGTTCCAGCGAGACGAAGCGCTGGGCATAGCTCAGGAATTTCTGGCCTGACGGGGTCAGGTCGACCTGTTTATGGCTGCGTATGAACAAGGGGACGCCGAGCTCCATTTCCAGATCGCGGATGCGGTTGGTCACGGTCGACTGGGCGACGAAGAGCTGCTGGGCCGTTTTGGTGAAGTTCTTGATTTGTGCCAGGGCGATGAACGTCCGGAGTGTCGTTGTGTCCATAGGCGGACCTCCTTCAGTTAATTTGATTATCGAATGAAATAAATTAAAATAATCTATTTCACAAATTATCTTCTTGTATTATATAATAACCTTTGTAGAGAAACAATAATTCTGTTAAGTATAAGAAACTGGAGCTGAACTAGGATGAACAAAAAGACTGTCCCTTTTAACGAAGAACAAATTCGTTCCATTATTGCTAAATACCCGACACCTTTCCATATTTATGACGAAAAAGCCATCGTCGATAATGTCCGTAAATTGATTAAAGCCTTCGACTGGGCCTATGATTTCAAAGAATATTTTGCCGTCAAAGCTACGCCGAATCCGTACATCATGCGCCTCTTGCAGAAAGAAGGCGTCGGCGCTGACTGCAGTTCCATGGCGGAACTGGAACTGTGCGACAAAGTCGGCATCAAAGGCCACGACATCGTCTTTTCGTCCAACGATACGCCTTATGCTGAATTTAAACGGGCTATGGAACTGGGCGCCCTGGTCAACCTCGATGATATTTCCATGATTGACTTCATGGAAAAACGCGGCCCCTTGCCGGAATGGATCTGCGCCCGTTATAATCCGGGTCCCCTCCTCAAAGGCGGCAACGACATCATCGGCACGCCGGAAGAAGCCAAATACGGCATGACTCGTGAACAGATTATCGATGCTTTTCGCATCCTTAAAGACAAAGGTGTCAAACACTTCGGCCTGCATACCATGGTCGTCTCCAACGAACTCCACGTCAACGGCCTTATTAACACGGCCAAGATGATGTTCGAATTGGCTGTAGAAGTGCAGAACATGCTGGGCATCAACATCGAATTTCTCGACTTCGGCGGCGGCATCGGCCTCCCGTATCGTCCGGAAGAATCCTTCATCGACTACGACGAACTCAGTGCCGGCATCAAAAAGAACTTCGAAGCCATCATGGAACCGGCTGGCCTCGGCAAATGCCGTATCTCCTTCGAATGTGGCCGTGCCATCACCGGCCCTTACGGCTACCTGGTCACGACGGCCATCCATCACAAACACATCTGGAAAGAATACATCGGCGTCGACGCCTGCATGGCCAACCTCATGCGTCCGGGCATGTATGGCTCGTACCATCACCTGACGGTCATGGGCAAAGAAAATGCGCCGAAAGACCACGTCTACGACGTTGCCGGTTCGCTCTGCGAAAACTGCGATAAATTCGCCATCGACCGCAGCTTGCCGCAGATCGACGACGGCGATATCCTGGTCATCCACGACACCGGTGCCCACGGCCATTCCATGGGCTTCAACTACAACGGCAAACTCCGTTCGGCTGAACTCCTGCTCCACGCCGACGGCAGCGTAACCCAGATCCGCCGGGCTGAGACCCTGGACGACCTCTTTGCGACTCTCGATTTCTCCAACTTATAATTGAACTTGCCTGAGGGCGTCTCATGATATTAAAAAATTTCATGGGACGCCCTTTTTTACAATAAAATTTTTTCGAATTTTAATCTCCTTTTAATGTTTATCATATATACTGAAAATAATCACATTGTCATTCACAAAGGAAAGGGGGAATGGGCCGTGATGAGCGCCTATGATATACTGACAGGGATTCAGCTGTGCATGATGATCGTCATGATAGGATATGGCATTTTCTTTTTCAAGGGCCGCACCTGCCGGATCTGGTGCTTTGGCGGCCCGGCCGTGCTGGTCACCTTTTGGTCAGCCGCCGTCATCTATTACTATACGGCCTACCTGTTCCTGACGATTTTATGTTTCCTCATGGCTTTTTTTCTGGGCCTGGGGCTGGGCCTGTGGTTCAAGGCAGGCCTGCCTGAACTGACCTATTGCCGGGCACGGCACCTGCTGCGGTGTCCGCCCATGCCGGGAGCCTTGCCGTTCAATATCCTGATCTGTCTGGCCTTTGCGGCCATCCAGGCCGGAGTCTATCATTTTCCGTTTTTGATGTATTCCTGGCTGTTCAACGAAGTCCTGGGGTTCGTACCGGGCCTTTTCAGCGGCCTGTTATGGGGGCGGGGACTGTCCATGCTCCTGGATATCCCGACGCGGGGGCAGCAGGTTTATAAAGATATTTAGGAAGGATTGGTTTATATGGATAATAGTGCACGGAGAGAAAAGATTCTCCAGCTTCTTCAGGGATCGCCATCGCCTATCACCGGGACGGCTTTGGCGAAAGCCTGCGACGTCAGCCGGCAGATCATCGTCGGCGACGTGGCCCTGATGCGTGCCCAGGGAACGGACATCATCTCGACGCCCCGCGGCTATCAGCTGGTGACACCGGTGGTACCGGGCTGTACGCGGGTCTTCGTCTGCTGCCATGGACTGGACCAGATGGAAGGGGAACTCAATGCCATCGTCGACAATGGCGGCATTGTCCGCAACGTCGTCATTGAGCACGAAGTCTACGGGAACCTCGAAGGGACCTTGAACCTTCATTCCCGTCGGGATGTCCAGCAGTACGTCAAGCGCATGCACGATTCCCATGCGGAAATGCTCAGCGCCATCAGCGGCGGCATCCACACGCATCTCGTCGAAGCGGCGACGGAAGAAGAACTCGAGGCCATCGGCCAGGCCCTGCGCGACCTCGGCGTCTTATATAAAAATTGACATTTTCTTCTTATCTTTGTACAATAGTGCCATGTAAATATAACTGTCATGACATATGTACAGATAGGAGGAATCGTCTTTATGGTATTGGAACGATTGGAAGCGCTGCCCGTAGGCCGTTTCCACTACAAGCTGCTGCTGGTCACGGGACTGGGATGGCTCTTTGATTCGATGGACACCGGGCTCATCGCCTTCATTTTGCCTGTCCTGGCGAAAGAATGGGGGCTGGCACCGGGGCAGATGGGCCTCATCGGCAGTATCGGCCTCATCGGCATGGCCCTGGGCGCCGTCATTTCCGGCACGGTGGCGGACCGCATCGGCCGCAAGAAGGTCTTCACCATTACGGTCTTATTGTATAGCATCGCTTCGGCTTTCTGCGCCCTGTCCTGGAACTATCAGTCCTTGCTCGTCTTCCGCTTTCTCGTCGGCTTCGGTCTGGGTGGGGAACTGCCTGTAGCGGCGACGCTCGTTTCCGAATATGCACCGTCCCGCGTACGGGGCCGTTTCATCGTCCTCTTGGAAAGCTTCTGGGGACTCGGCTGGATTGCCGCTGCCTGCATCGCCTATTTCTTCATTCCCGTCTATGGCTGGCGCATGGCTTTCCTCATCGGTGCGCTGCCGGCGCTCTACGTCTGCCTGATACGCCTGCACATGCCTGAATCGGTCCGCTACCTGCTGACCCGCGGCCGTGTCGATGAAGCCCGGCAGATTGTCCTTTCCCTGGAAAAACAGCTGCACGTGCCGTCGGCTCTCTTTACGGGCGAAACAGAACCGGTGCCGGTCGTCGCCAAGGCTTCGTTCCGGGAATTGTGGAAAAAGCCTTTCATGTCCCGGACCATCATGCTCTGGCTGGTCTGGTTCGGCATCAATTTCAGCTATTATGGCATCTTTATGTGGCTGCCGTCGCTGGTCTTCCAGCAGGGCTTTACCGTCGTCAAGACCTTTGAATACGTCCTCATCATGACCCTGGCCCAGCTGCCGGGCTACTATTGCGCGGCCTGGCTCGTCGATAAGATCGGCCGCAAGTATACCTTGTCGGCGTTCCTCTTGTTCAGCGGCGTCGCCAGCTATTTCTTCGGCCATGCCTCGACGGCTGCGACCCTCATGATGTGGGGTTCCGTCATGTCTTTCTTCAACCTCGGTGCCTGGGGCGTCCTCTATACATATACGCCGGAACAGTATCCGACGGCCATCCGTGCCTTGGGAAGCGGCTGGGCTGCCGGTTTTGGCCGTTTTGGCGGCATGGCGGCGCCTATGATGGTCGGGGCCCTGCTGGCCCGGAGCTTCGGTTTCGCCAGCGTCTTCTATATGTTTGCCCTGGTCTTTGCGGCCGTTGCCGTCATCGTCCTGAGCCTGGGTGTCGAAAGCAAGCAGAAGGACCTGGAAAGCCTCAGCGACGAACTGGTCAAAGCCAAGTAGGTTCACATCGAAAAAATGTAAAAAAGCTGTCAAATTTGCTTGACAGCTTTTTTTTTCAATGATAAAATACTTTATGTCGCATGAGTTCGGAAATGCTCGGAAATGAAGTTTTAAGTTTTACAGGATTTAAAATTTAGTTCTTGACAAAACGACATAATGTGATATACTAAACAAGCTGTTAGGGCCAAAGCCCTGGCGCTTGAGGATATAGTTTGAGACTTGAAAAAAGTTCAAATTAATCCTTGACAAGCTCTTCCGAGTTTGTTAAAATAAGCAAG
>NZ_JANFQH010000024.1:0-1023 GCF_024436295.1 Megasphaera sp. SC8-1
ATGTTTGCCAAGACCTTTGGGTGTGTCCGATTCATCTACAACAAGATGCTGAGTGACCGCATTGACTATTATAAGGAAACCGGCCAAAAGCTGAATAACACGCCTGCGCAGTACAAGGAAGAATTCCCTTGGCTAAAGGAAGTCGATAGTTTAGCCCTTGCCAATGCCCAACTGAATCTGAACAAGGCATACAGCCACTTTTGGAATGACAGCCAGCATTTCGGCAAGCCGCGCTTCAAGTCAAAGAAAAATAGTCGCGCTTCGTATTCCACGAACAACCAGAAGGGTTCTGTCCGAATCGAGGGCCATAAGGTGAAACTGCCAAAAGTCGGCTGGGTGAAATTATGCCAGCATCGCCCCTTGCCAGAGAACAGTATCATAAAGACCGTAACCATCAGCAAGACGCCATCAGGAAAGTACTATATCAGTATGCTGGTGGAGTATGAAAACCAAGTACTCCCTGTCATACCGAAGACCTTCCTTGGCTTGGATTTTGCGATGCACGGCTTGTATGTGGCTTCCGATGAGGAGGATGCTAAATATCCAGATTTCCTGCGAAAGGCAGAGAAAAGACTGGCTAAGGCGCAACAGAAGCTATCCAAGAAACAAAAAGGAAGTCACAACAGAGAGAAACAAAGACTGCGCGTAGCTATTCTCCATGAGAAAGTGGCCAATCAACGCCGGGATTTCCTGCACAAAAAGTCCCGCTACCTTGCAGACCGCTATGATGCCATTGGCATTGAGGATATCAGCGTCAAAGCGATGGCAAAGCGGAAAAAGGGTGGTAAGTTCAGTTTTGGCAAATCCGTAGCGGACAATGGCTGGAATCTGTTCACGAACATGCTGGAATATAAGTTGGCTTGGCAAGGCAAACAGCTTATCAAGATAGACAAGTGGTATCCGAGCAGCCAGCTGTGTCACGTATGTGGCTACCGAACTAGTGAAACTAAAGATTTGTCTGTACGGGAATGGAATTGTCCCAAATGTGGCAGTCATCATGACAGGGATAAAAACGCAGCCATA